>CAYSKX010000001.1:0-20911 GCA_964431845.1 uncultured Nautiliales bacterium
ACTTTTTAAAATAAACGTCAATGAAGTTTTAAAATCGTCAAAATCACTTAAAATTTTTCTGGTTCTAACCGAATAAAAAAAACTACCCCTATTAATTTCAGTCGCTTTTACTATCGAAAACAATACTTTCCCAACCGTGCTTTTCCCCGTATCGTTTTCTCCAGCTATTACCGTTAATCCGTTTAGATTTACATCGGCTTCTTTTATCATTCCTATGTTTTTTAAATAAAGCCTCATTTTATGCCTTTCAATAATACATAATCCCCTACTTCGGCACCTACATATTTTGCTACAACGGGACATTTTACTTTAAAAAGATAAAAAACTTCCCTATTACACTCTCCAAAAAGGCATTCAAAATTACCCATGCCTTTACTTATAACCAAATCGGCTTCATAAAAAAGCTCTTTGCTTTTTTTATCGGCAAAATTCAAATGAAACCCGGGAGTAGGCACTTTCGTATCGACAACTTTCGCCAAATCGAAAATTTCAAGTCCTTTTAAATCGTTTATCGTAATATCGTTAATAACAGGCTTTCCTCTTGTGAAATAATAAATTTTATTACAATATTTTCCAAGCTCTTTAATTAAAATTTCGTCAAACACGTTTTCACCGGCATTATCAGCAAGATAAACTATATTTTTTGCGTTTTTGATTTTATTTTTAAATTCCGAAAAATCGTTATGCTTAAAATCTATTTCAAAAATTTCTTCAAGCTCTTTTTCGATATTATATTCCGTATTAACTCCAAGATCTATCACATTGCCCGCCGTTGCGATTTTACATGCATCAAAAAGCGCATCTTTTGACGTTTTTAATCTATCCGTTAAAAGTGTTTTTAATCTTAGCGCTTCTTTTATCGCTTTTTGTTTTTCATTGATAAAAGGGTCACTCATTCCTGTCGTTTCGGATATAAATTCATAAACCTCGGCGGCAATTTCCGGAGGAGTGACATTTAAAGAGTATTTTGATAATATTTTTCCTACACCTCTTAAAATTTCACTTGCTTTATCTTCACTTAGCTTCAAACGTTTTGTTAAATTAAACGTCTGAGTATAAAGACACAAATAACACTCTTTTGCTATTTTCATGAAATGCCAAGCTCCTTTTTAATAGCGCTTTCATTAAATCCGCAAATCCATCTGCTGCCGACCAATACCACCGGCACTCCTCTACATCCGTGCCTTTCGCAATCTTTTGCCGCTTTTGCGTCTTTAGATATATCTATTTTTTTATATTTGATTTTGTTTTTTTTGAAAAAACTTTCGGCTCTTGTGCACCACACACATCCCGGTGCAGTAAAAAGAACGACTCTTTTTTGAGACATAAAAACCCCTTTTTTATAATTTTGAATTTTGAATTATGAATTTTGAATTAAATCGGCGTCCATTTTCCACTTTTCACTTTTTTTATACCGGCTAAAGCCGGCGTTCCATTCGGGAAACGGAAATTCAAAATTAATTCTCAATTCTCCATTCTCCCTCTGCACCCCAAAAAATCTAACGATTTTTCGGGGACCCCGCTTTCTCCATTCTCCATTCTCCATTCTCAATTCTCCATTCTCAATTCTCCATTCTCAATTCTCCATTCTCAATTCTCAATTCTCCATTCTCAATTCTCCATTCTCAATTCTCCATTCTCAATTCTTCTCCTCTTCCTTCTTAAGCACTTTCCCCCACATAAGTTTATATTTTCGCTTACAAAACGATAATTCTTCTTGACATATCTCAAGTTGTTTTTGAAGTTTTCTTATGGTTTCTTGGGAATCATCATAGGCTTCTTGTATAGAATATATGGAACTTTTCAAAAAATTATTTTCGTCTTTTAGCGCTTCTATGGTTTCGTCTTTACTCATTAGCACTTTTTCATGAAGCGTTAAAAGCATACCTATTGTTCTTTGTGCTATATCCTCATGTTGATTGATAAGTTTCAACTCTTCCACCGGAACTATTGCATTTGCGAGCGATTCTATTTCGATATAGATATTCTCTTCGCTTTTTTTACATTTTAATTCTTTTTGTTTGCAAGCTTTAATAACCTCAGCTTTACTTTTACCGCTTAACTTGCAAAACTCTTCTAAACTTAGCCACGTTTGCATCAGTTTAATCTCACTTCCACTTCTTTGGAATCCATCTCTACTTTTTTAGCTCCGGCGACTCTGTCTTCTTCTAATTTAGCTTTTAATTCTTCATCGTTACATGCCAAAATTTGCAAAGCAAGATATGCCGCATTTTTAGCACCGGCTTTACCGAGCGCAAGAGTAGCTACGGGCATACCCCCGGGCATTTGAACGGTGCTAAGTAAAGCGTCAAGCCCGTCCATCATTCCCGTTGGCATAGGCACTCCTATTACCGGTTTAATAGTCAAACTTGTCACAACTCCAGCTAAGTGCGCCGCCATACCAGCACCACATATAAACACCTTGCAACCTCTTTTTTCCGCATCTTTAACATAAGCATGAGTTCTATCGGGCGTCCTATGAGCGGACGTAATAATCATCTCGTAAGGAATTTGAAATTTTTCAAAAATTTTTACCGCTTCTCTCATAATTTCATAATCGCTTTTACTTCCCATTAATATGCTTATAAATCTCATTTTTATTCCTTTATTTATGTTGAGTTTCGTTTGTAGGTTTTACCCATAAGGCAAATATAAACAATCCCGTCGCAATAATTGCAAGCGTGATATACATATCAATCATTATCAGCTCCTTTATTAATCAACATAATACCCGCTACATACGTAATACTAAATATATAAAATATAATAATGGTTGTTAAAGGTTGTTGCAATATAGCTTCTTTACCATAAAGTCCATTAACAATACTTAATCCAGCAACTAAATTTCCAAAAGCCAAACTTGCTTTTCCAATTTCTTTTAAAGTCTCTCTTTTCAAGCTTTTTTCCTCAAAAACGTCAAATACGGCAACCTACAAGGCAGTTTAATATGATTTAAATTACCGCTATGAACGGATTTTAATATTTTACCGTCTTTAGTTTGAATTTTATTAAACTTTAAAAGCCATTTCCCGTTTTCTTGCCAAATTTCGCCTATATCGTTTTTACATGTTGAAATTTTAGCATTTTTCGGCAATACTATTTCAATAATATCTTGCGGATAGGTTTTATATTTACACATAAAACTCTCTTCATCTTCATTAACAATACCGCTTACTTGCCAATCTCCCGAAGTAAGAGAAGTTTCAAGATTTTGCGTATCGTCTCTTTCGTATGGTCTTTTGATTAAATAAGCATCGCTTAAGCCCCTATTTTTAGTAGTTAAAATTTCATTCATAAAATATTCTTTGTCAAATTTTCTTCTCTCATAAAATGAATCAATAGCTTCTCTATACGCTTTAGTAACCACTCCTACGTAATAAGGCGCTTTCGTTCTACCTTCTATTTTAACGCTATCAATTACGCCGCTTTTTAAAATTTCGGGAATATGCTCGATTAAACATAAATCTTTTGCATTCATAATATAAGTTCCGTCTTTAGGATACTCTTCAAGTTTAAACAAAGTATTCGTTTCCTCATTTTCAGCATACAATACATAAGGATATCTACAGTCGTTCGCACAGCTTCCTTTGTTGGGATTTCTACCGAATTGCACGGCGCTTAATAAACATCTTCCACTATATGCAAAACACATCGCGCCATGCACAAATACTTCGATTTCAATATCAGGAACTTTTTCTTTTATTCTTTCCAAATCTTTAAGAGTTGCTTCTCTTGCGGCTATTATTCTTTTAACACCCAAATCCTTATAAGCTTCAAAATCCCAAGAATTTAAAGCGTTTGCTTGAGTTGAGAGGTGAATTTCGATTTCAGGTGCGAGAGTTTTTACTTTTTGTAATACGCCGAGCGTCGATACTATCATAGCATCCACACCGATTTGCCGTAATTTTTTGATATGTTCTTCTACTAATTTCAATTGATTTTCAAAAGGAAAAGAATTTACCGTCGCATAAAAGCGCACACCTTTATCATGCGCATATTTAACCGCTTTAGCAAAATTTTCATAATTAAATTCTTTACCGCTATGACATCTAAGCGAAAAATGACTAACCCCCGCATATACGGCATCGGCTCCGTAAGCTATGGCAATTTTTAGTTTTTCGAAATCGCCTGCGGGAGAGAGAAGTTCTATTTTTTTCATCTATTTCGCTCCAAATTGTGCAAGAAGAGCTTCAATCTCATCTTCATCAACCAATTCTTCGTTATCGTCTCCATATATATGAGTAGCGCTTGAAACTCTTTGAGAATCATCTATTTTACCTTCGAAAAGTTTATTCATATATTTAATAAGCGCTCTCATGATATTTATCACTCTTTCTATTTTTTGTCTGTGAATATCTTGATACTGCATAATATCCATCGCCATCATAATTTCATCTTGAGTAGCCTCTCCCGATTCTATCGCTTTAGTTACTTTTTCTATCATTTCATTAATTCTATTTAATTCTCCTTTAAACGTTTTAATTTGAGGAAAATTGTTTGATAATTTAATAAACAATTCTTTTTCATGTTCTAAAAACTCTAAAACTTCATTTAATTCATCCACCGCATCACTCATAGAGGCTGAAATATTATCCATAATATCAAGTATTTGGATGGCTTTTTCTTCACTCTCTTTTGTTACTTCGTCAAGCTGTGCTACAACTTTATGATTATCGTCAGCAGGAGGAGGGTAAGCATCACATTTTTTTTCTACGAATTCTTGATTTTTTTTCATTTGCGAATTTTGATCTATTTGTATTTCGTCAATATTGTCTAAATCGCTAGCCATTAAAGCATCTAATTCTTCTTGAGTCATAACTCACCTCTTTTTTCGAATTATTATATATAATTTTTATAAAAAAATAAAGGGAAATAAGAAAGGAAAATAAGAAAAAGTAAAAGTTTATCAATTCAATATTTCTTGAATTTATATTCCTACTCTATGATAATAACCGATTTCATTTTAAAACTGTTTTATGTTGTTTTTTTGCTGGCTAAAAATATATAATACCATTACCAAAAAAACTTCTTACAATTTTCACACTTTCACCACTTTCACCAAAACTTACAAATAGTGAAAATATCAGATTTGTTTTGTTTTTTGGTATAACTCAATACTGCACTGCAATGTATTGATTGTGTTACAATAAGTCTATAACTTGCTGCGCCTTACCTAAATCAATACACCTGAAAAGCTATATAGTTAGAGTTACTATTTAGAGTAATTATGATTTTATTAGTTTTATTTTTGAAATTCTATTGATAAATAGAATAATTTTTTAGTATAATATTAGCATAATTTTATTTCCAAGTCTAAAAAAAAGGAAAAAAATGTTATTTAAAAATAAATTACTTAAAAAGAAAAAGAAAATTAAAAATGAAGAACTTTTTAAGACTATAAAACTACAAAAACACGAAATTTCAAGAGAAAGTATAGGGAAATTATTATTTTCAAACACCGAAACGAAACTTGTAATAGGATTCGTTTCTCCTCACTTAAATTTCGAAGATGTATCAGGAAGAATTAGAAATTTATTACCTGAAAAAACAAAATTAATATTAACTTCTACAGCAGGGGAACTTTGCACATTTGACGCTTCGAAACCTATTAAAAAACTTTATGTTCAAACTGATGAAAAATGGGATGATATAGTTCTTAGCTCTTTTAGCTCAGAAATGATAAACGCCGTTGACATATTTGAAATAGACTTAGGATACGAGCGCAATATAAAAACAAGGGTGGAAAATATAAAAAAACAACTTTTAAGCATAAAACCGTCTTTTTATTTAACTCCTTATAATACCATAGCATATACACTAATAGACGGTTTGTCGGGTGCTGAGAGTTTTTTAATGGAAGCGGTATATGAAACTAAAAAATTTCCTTGTTTATTTATAGGAGGAAGTGCAGGTGGTAAGCTTGATTTTGAAGAAACGTTCATTTATGCAAACGGAAAAACTCTTCAAAATCATGCAGTTATAACATTTATACAATTTTCCGAATATGTGCGTCTTGGAGTATTCAAATCTCAAAATTTAACTCCTACAGATAAAAGTTTCATAGCGATAGAAACGGATGTATTTAAAAGAGAATTAAAAAGTGTCCTCGCTGAAGACGGTATATCTTATATTAATATAATAGACGCTTTATGTGAGCATTTTAGATGCTCTGATAAAGATCTTCAAACGATTATGGCGGATTATGCTTTTGGTATCAAAATAGACGATGAAATTTATGTTAGAAGTGTAGCCAATATCGATATCAATAAAAAAACAATAACTTTTTATTGCGATATTGCAATGGGAGATAAATTATATCTATTAAATACGGTGGACTTTGTTAGCACTACAATTGACGATTATCAAAAATATTCTTGCACTAAGCCTAAACCTATAGGAGCTATTTTTAACGATTGCATATTAAGAAGGTTATTAAATACTGGACTTCTTGACGAACTTGATATTTTTAACGATATAAGAATAGCCGGTTTTTCCACATTCGGAGAGCTTCTTGGAGTAAATATAAATCAAACTTTAACAGCTTTATTTTTCTATATTAAGAATGAAGATGAATTTTATGACGAATATATAGATAACTTCCCTATAAAATATGCCGCTTATACTAAATACTTTATAGAAAGAGTATTGCAAAGAGAAAAAGTAGTCGTTGAAATAAAAGACAAAATATTTACCTCTCTCAAAACGCAATTTCAAAATCTAATGAAAACTTTTCAAGATATCGTTAGAATGTCCGAACATTTAAATACATCGGTTAAAATCTTAAACGACAAATTTATGGAAATGAACGAGAAAATAAATAAAACGGCGGTAAACTCTTCTGAATTAACAAAAGATGTAAAAGAACTAATAGACAACGCTAATGACGTAAGAAGTATTATAGATGTAATTGCGGATATAGCCGATCAAACGAATTTATTGGCACTAAACGCCGCAATAGAAGCTGCAAGAGCCGGACAACACGGACGAGGATTTGCGGTAGTTGCAGATGAAGTTCGAAAACTTGCCGAACAAACTCAAAAAACACTAAACGGAACTAATACATTTATAAGCATTATCAACGATAAAACTGCAAGCATAGGAGAAAATGTATCAAATTCCAATAAAGATTTAGACAACATTGTAAAACAAACGGATTATATAAACAAAACGTTTAATGAATTTTTAACAGATATTAAATCATTATCCGAATCTATAAACACTCAATATCAAAAAATCTTAGAACAAAATAAGCAAATAGAAAAACTTCAAAAAAATATGATTATAATAAATAAGGAGCTATAATGAAATTAAAAAGTAAATTACTCGGTATAGTCCTCGGAAGTATTTTAATAACAGTTGCAAGTATTATAGCCGTAATTATAATACAAATCAATTCACTTTCTACGGACATGAAGCAAACTATTTCCCAAACCATTACTGCAAATATCAAAAAAAACATTAAAGATGTGGTAGATATGGCTGTTTGCCTTACCGACAACATTATCAAAAATCAAATAATAAACCCTAAAAAAATTACAAAAGAAAAAATTGAAATGCTTTTTGAAGATTATTTATATCCGTTATGGCAACAATATCATGATAAAAAATTAATATTAAATATCATTAAACACACAAAATATCGCATCTTTCCGAATGATAACAAACGTAACGGATATTTTTTCGTCTATGATATGCAAGGAAATGTGCTCTCGCATATAAAAGATCAATTAATAGGCAAAAACCTAATAAATCTAAAAGACAAAAAAGGTTTTCCTGTAATAAAAAAACTAATAGAAATAGCTCAAACTAAAAAAGAAGGTTATTTAAATTATTATTGGGAAAATCCTCGCACTAAAAAAATAGAAGTAAAAACTTCTTATGTTAAAGTATTCGAACCTCTTAATATAATTATAGGAACAGGAATATACGATAGCGATTTAATTGATGATGTAAAGACAAAAGTCATAAAGTCATTATCAGCAATTAGATACGGAAAAAATAAAAACGGATATTTATCTGCATACACATGGGATAAAAATGGAAATTACTATTTTGCTTTTCATGGCGTAAAACATCATCTTAACGGTAAAAAAACAAATATTTATAAACCTGATATTAAAGGCAAAAAATTTAGAGAATTATTAATAAAAACAGCGAAAAACGGAGGAGGATACGTTACTTATCACTACAAAAAACCTTCCACCGGAGCAATTTCACCTAAGATAGCATATGCATTTTACATTCCTAAACTAAAATGGGTAATAGTAAGCGGAGCATATTTAGACGATGCAAAAGCTTACTCTAATGTAATTAAAGCAAAAATAACAAAAGCTTTAAATAAATTGATAACGGAAATATTTTTTATATCTGCATTAGTGCTTTTATTTGTAATGGCAATCACTTACTTTTTAATTCAAAAATATATCATAACTCCTATCAATACAGTTCATAAAAATATAGAAGAATTAATTCAAACCAAAGATTTCACAAAACGCATAACCAAACTCCATAATGACGAAATAGGTTATATTGCCGATAACTTCAATCGACTTGTAAAAATGTTTGATGATATTTTAAAAAATATAGACAAAACTATAGAACAAGTTAATCTATCCACAAAAAGTGTTAAATATTCTTCAAACGAAATAAATGAATTTTTATTATTTTCCGAAGAGCAAATTACAAACTTATCCGAGCAATTTCATACGATAAAAGTTAAGCTTGATAGTAATACCGAAAATTATGCCGTAATAGAAAAAGATTTGAATGTAATGATGCAAAGCATAAAAAAAACTGTCGATTTTATGAAAGATTTATTTAACACTATCGAACAAGCTGATTCAAGTGAGCAAAAAATAGCACAAGAAATAGAGGTGTTAAATACAAGAATGGATGATATACAAGCTATCTTGGTTACAATAAACGAAATAGCCGATCAAACGAATTTATTAGCGTTAAACGCTGCGATAGAAGCTGCAAGAGCCGGAGAACATGGAAAAGGTTTCGCAGTAGTTGCCGATGAAGTTCGAAAACTTGCAGAAAAAACACAAAAATCTTTAGATGAAATCAAAGCTACTATCGAACTTACTATACAAAGTGTAACCGAATATACAAATATTATTAACAATAATTCCGAGAATTTTGATAATATTAAAAAATCTACAATATTTACTAAAGATAGAATTGTAGAAGTTTATAAAAAATCTAAAGAAATAGTAACATTAAGCGAAAATTCTTACAAAGAAACGGAAAACATTAAAAAAGAAATTCATCAAATCGACAACACTGTGACAACACTCTCTCAAAAAACAAAAAAATCTCAATATCTAACCAGTAAAATTTCAAATGCTATAAAAGCACTTGAAACATCTTCTAAAAAATTATTAAATTCAATAATTATATTTAGAATATAACTTTTTGTTTCGAGTAATAATTTACTCGAAACAAATAATTTTATTTTCTACACTAAAATTTATTTAAAATTTCGGCTGTTTTGTCATAAATTTATTTTTTAGAAATTTTAACTGAAGGAAAAAAATGACGATAGATTTGCATAATCACACACCATTTTGCAAACATGCCTTAGGTGAGCCTGAAGAATATATAAAAAAAGCCGTTCAAAAAAGGATTGATATTTACGGTTTTGCGGATCATGCTCCTATGAATTTTGATCAAAAATACCGTATGAGTTTTGAAAAAATGTCATTTTACGAACAAAAAATAATTTCCCTTTCACAAAAATATGATAATATAAAGATATTGTTGGGATATGAAGTCGATTTTACACCCGAAGTTGATAAAAGGGTTTTGCAAAGAGATGTGGATTTTTTCATAGGAAGTGTGCATTTTTTGGATAATTGGGGATTTGACAATCCCGAATTTATAAAAGAATGGAAAAACAGAAACGTTAATGATATTTATAAAGAATATTTTACCCTTATTGAGAAAATGGCTAATTCAAAACAATTCGACATCGTAGGACATATCGATTTGATTAAAATTTTCGGATATAAACCCGAAAAACCGATAAAAGACATAGCCAAAAAAGCAATTAAAGCCGTAAAAAACGCCGATATGGCAATAGAATTAAATACAGCAGGTTTAAGAAAACCCGTGCATGAAATATATCCGAGCGACGAACTACTCGAAATGATATTGGAAGAAAACATCGATATTACATTTTCAAGCGACGCACATTCACCCGACCAAGTCGGATTTATGCTTGAAGAAACGATACGAAAAGCAAAAGAGATGGGATTTACTCAAGCCGTATATTTTGAGAAAAGAAGCAAGAGAGTAGTTAAGCTTTAATTTAAGGCTAAGAGCTGAGGGCTTAGAGCTGAGAGCGAAATATATGCAATATTAGGATTTAGGATTTAGGTTTGAGGTTTTAGATATATTAAATATTTTCTAAATCCTAAATCCTAAACCCTAAATCCTAAATCCTATTTAATTAAAAGGAACAAAATGATATACCTAAGTTTACTTATGGCAATAAGATTTTTCGGACTTTTTATCGTTATGCCGTTACTTGCGTTATATGCGCTTAATTTACAAAACGCTAATGCATTTAACGTAGGTATAGCGCTTGGGGCTTATGCGCTTTCTCAAGTGTTTTTACAAATACCTTTCGGCAAAGCCGCAGACAGATTCGATAAGAAAAAGATTTTAATCACCGGGCTTGTTTTATTGACGGCGGGAAGTATTGTCTGTGCGTTTTCTACAAATATTTATACGTTAATTTTCGGTCGTTTACTTCAAGGTGCGGGTGCCATAGGAGGAGTGATATTAGCTTTTATAGCCGATTTGACGGACGAAAACGAAAGAGCAAAAGCGTTTGCAAGAATGGGAATGTTTATTGCGCTAAGTTTTGGACTTTCTATGATTTTAGGACCTACCGTAGGCGCTGCTTGGGGAGTTGATAAGCTATTTATTTTAACGGCTTTTTTAGCGGTCTTTTCTATAGGAATTGTTGTGTTAAAAATTCCAAACCCACCTAAAATTATTCATCATAAGCCTCATTCGTCTTTAAAAAAAATACTAACTCACAAAGAATTATTGAAACTTTTTTTTAGCGGTTTTTTACAAAAAAGTTTAATGACCGTCTTTTTTATGCTAACACCTATAATTTTTACAACAAAACTTCACTGGGACAAAACGGAATTATATAAAGTTTATATTCCGGCTTTAATACTTGGTATTTTTGCCCTGCCTCTGGGTGCCATATTAGCCGAAAAAAAACAAAAACCCAAAACGGTATTCATTATGAGTTCGATTGCAATTACGTTATCGTTAATCCTATTTTTAATAGGAAGCAAATATACATATTTTGCGGCGGTTATTATTTTCTTTTTCGGATTTAACCTACTTGAGCCTGTCCTTCAAAGCTTCATAAGCAAAACGGCAAGGGCAAACGAAAAGGCAACAGCCCTTTCAACATCAAATACAATTCAATATATCGGTATTTTTATCGGCGGTGGTAGCACCGGATATTTTATCCATCATGATATGCTAAACGTGTTTTTGGTTTTATCGATACTAATTAGTCTTTTTTGGACTTCTCTTCTTATAAAAATGAAACCCGCTCTCAAACTCAAAACGATAGTTTATGAAAAATACGACAACGACTTTATAGAAAAATTAAAAACGGAAAAAAATGTATATGATTTTTATGAAAAAGACGGGCTTTTGATAGTTAGATATTCGGAAAATTAAAAACGGAAATTCATTTTCCTCCACAGTAAATTATTAAGTTCTATATCTTAAAGGAAGCTGTTTAAATTCCACTCCTTTTTTTATACTATTAATTTTTCCGTTTTCATCTATTGTAAATGTAACATCCGTTTGTGCTCCCATACTATCAGTTGAAGTCACTTCAAGGATAATTTTGTTATTTTTTAAATAAACTTTTAAAGGTTTTTCATCCATTCCCAAATCTAATGTTTTTGCCCAAATTGTTTTATTCTCAAATGTTTTATATACAATTAATACGTCTTCATTTTCTTTTAGTGTAGTACCTACAATTAAAAGACCTTTTTTATACGGTTTTATAAAATTAACATCATCCATATTAGGTGAAAAAAAAGTTATTGTTTTCCCATTGCTATCGTATATAATTATATCCGAATTATTATCATCATTATATTGAGTAACAGCTATGTATATATTTTTATTTGTTACAATAAAATCTTTTGCTAATGAGTATTTTTTTGCATAATAAGTGATTTTTTCAAGTTTTCCGTTTATATCGTATGTCAAAAACGCAACTTTGTCTTTATTTTTGTCGTATCCTAAAATATAAAGTTTATTGTTTTTAACTTGTGACTTTACAATTTCAAGTGCAATAGGTATCGATTTTTTCCATATTAAATTATAATTGTTATCGAGTTTATAAATTGAAGTCGTATTAAAATCAGGTATTACAAAAATAAAATTTTCCCCGGCTTGCATTAAAGCACTTTCGTTTATACCGTATTTTACGGATAAGTTTATTTTTTTGTGATTTTGAATTTCGGTTTGTTGTTCCGTATAGGCGCAACCGGTTAAAAGATATGAGCCTATTAATGATGTGTAAAATAGTTTTTTCATTTATTGTTCTCCTTTTTATGTCATATTAAATAATGCATCAAGCATTTTGTTTATAGTAGTTACCACTTTAGCGTTTGCTTGATAGCCTCTTTGGAATTTTTCTAAATTAACAAG
The DNA here is from genome assembly GCA_964431845.1 of uncultured Nautiliales bacterium. Taxonomy (GTDB): domain Bacteria; phylum Campylobacterota; class Campylobacteria; order Campylobacterales; family Nautiliaceae; genus Nautilia. Next base: position 12,703 of record CAYSKX010000001.1, read on the forward strand.
TTCTTCATCAACATTTACTCCACTCAATGAATAATATTCATTTGATATACTAGTAAGCAACGTTTGCGTGCTTTCTTTTCTAGTTGAAATTGTTTGTGTTTCATTAGCTAAATCCGAAGTAATATTTCTATAATACCCTAATATCGTATTAGAACTTGAAGTTCCGTCATTATTATAAAAAATTATATTTTCATATTGTAATTGTAATACGGCATTTGCTACCGTATTATCTCCGGAAGCTGAAGTTTTACTTGCTTTTATCAAAGAGGGATCTTTTTGAAATTCATCTTTTAATCTTATACTTGAAGCATCTTTTCCATCAAAAAATTTATTAATTCCAAATGCACCGCCAAAATCGGAAGTATCATTATTTAAAGCAATATAGACACTATCATTTGTTTTTTTTGCTAATACAAACTTACCGCTTAAAAATTCTGCTTGATAATAATCATCAATATCGTTATTTAAATTGTTATCGGCATTATCATCAATACTTGGTGTATTAATTTGCGCAAGTATCCCCTCAAGAGTTGAATATTTAGGATCTTTTGAATCCATGTTTATAACAATAGTTCTTTTAGCCAATACATCCCCATTATCATTATACACTTCTATATCAAAACTGCCATTTTTTAATTTTAAAGGCAAATCAGCATTATTTACAACTTCTAATCTTTGATATTCTATTTGATTTAATGCTGTAAATAATCTCGCTCCATCATCTTTTACAAGTATTTTAGAAGTTTCTTTCTTAGGTTCAACAGCTATAAATTTTCCCGTAGTATCAAAATCTCCTTTAACAAACTTAAGCTGACCGTTTACTATCGAAGCTCCATAATCTGCATTATCATCATTATTGTAAATTTTATCATTAATTTTATCGATAACATCGTTTATAGAATCATCAGGCGTTATATGCACTTGAAGTTGAGTATCCATATCAACTTCTCCTTGATTATTATATAAAGTTAGTATCAAATCACCATCTCTTACAGAAGTTTTTAATGCGCCATAAACAGAATATAAAGAATCCAAAGAAGTATCTCTCAAATCAGCGCTTACAGGATTAGGAGATACTATTACATCTGTTTCGACAGATTTTTGTGCGCTATATGAATAAACTGAATTAATACTTCTTATTATGCCGCTTGATAACGAATCAAGAGAATTCATTAATTTACCAAGTGTTCCATTGATGGGATTTCCTTTTGTGTTAAATTTTGTTCCTCTTACACTTAAAAGCGCTCCTATCTCACCACCTTTAATAGCATCCGATTCATCAATAATGGAATAATCTTGTTTTTGAATTCCTATCATAGGATTTTGTGCGGATGACTGTAAAATTAATTTATGATATGTTATATTATCCACTATCGGATAACCTCCAAGCGATATTTGATAATATTCTTCTCCTCCGTCAATTGTTGATTCACCTTGAGCATTTCTTGATGCCGTCCCATTTTTATATATATCAACACCAAGCAATTCTTTTAATCTTTTTTCAAAAGCGTCTCTTTTATCTCTAAGCTCATTTGCTTGTGCCAAATCTCCTGCTTCATGTTCAACTATTTGTTTTGTTAATCCTGCTATTTCTTTTATAATTGTGTTTGCTTCGGTAATCTTAGATGTTATTGTATCATTTATGTTTTTTTGCACTTCGGTAAGTTTACTTTGAAGTGTTTTTATATTATCACTAAGAGCTTGCGTTTTTGATGCTAAATCAACTTTTACGGCACCGTCATTAGGATTGTTTGCAAAAGTTTGCCAAGCATTAAAAAAATCTTCAATATCTTTATATAAACCATTATCAGTAACATCTGGAAAATATGTCGCAATTTCTTTTAAATATTGCTCTTGCGTATCAAGATTAGCAAATGAAGCCGAAGTTGACGTATATCTGCCAAATAAAAAAGTATCCGTAACTCTATAAATAGATTCTATTTTTGCTCCTGTCCCTATATCACCGGGCATTGTATTAATTGGAGGCGAAGTTACAAAAATAGCTCTTTCTCTAACATAATCGGGATTTGAAGCGTTCGAAATATTGTTAGATGTAACATCAAGCGCTGTTTGATGGGCTTTAAGGCCTGTTAAGGCTGTAGAAAGAGAAGTTGAAATAGCCATTTTAAGCCTTTAAATGCAAATTGGATTTTTTAAATGGCTCATTACTATAAGTTATTATTTCATTATTATGAATTTTATTAAAAAGCGTATTATAAAAATTTGCAACACTTAAAGCTAATTTCGAAAATCTTTTATGTTGTGCGTTAAATTCTAAGAGTTTTTCTCTAAAAGTATTAAATAATACTTCTTCTTCGGGAGTAAATATTTCTTCTATCGGTTTATTTCTTGAAATTAAAATTCTATCTATTTCACTTTTTAGTTGAGAAAAATTCTCGGCTAAACACTCTTTTTTTTTGGTATTTGCAAAAACTTTTTCATGATTTGCAACTTTTATGTTTTCTATATCTTCAAGCGTAATTGTAATTAAATTTTCAAGAGTGCTAATTGTTTGGTTTAAGATATTTGTAAGCATTTCCTTTCCTTTTGTTTAATAATCGTAGGAAAGGCAAGAAGTTAAAGAAGTGATTTAGCGAAAGCTTGCGCTGTTTTGTCAATATCTATTTTATATTCACCGCTTTGAATGCGCTCTTTAATTTCTTCTACCCTTCCTACTTTTTCTTGTTTTTGATTGTTTTGAGTTCTTTTTTGTTGGGTAGTTATCTACCTTTTTGAGCTATATAGTTTTTTAGAAATGCTCTTAATATTTTCCTACCCAGCTATATCGGCAAAAGAAAAAATTTATTAAGTTTTTTCTTTTAAATAATCGAACAACAAACTACTATAACCGAAATTACCGCTTAATTCTTTTGAAAGTGCCTCTTGATACATAGATTTATAAATTTTTTCTCCTGGACTTTCCGGAAAAAGTTCATTTTTAGAATTAAGGGCTTCTTTTAGATAAAAATTTAAAATTTCGCTTTCAAAATCATCACATGCTTGTTTTAGTTTTTTTAGATTTTCAACTTTTGATAAATCTATTTTGTGATGTGTCGCAATATTTATTTCGTAATTGCTCATTTTTTACTCCTTGTTTAGTTTGTAGTGGGTAGTGAGTAGTGGGTAGGATTTAGTTATAAACAATAACCCACTAAACACTACTTCGTTGAATAAGTGCTCTACTTACTGATAACGGAAAACAGAAAACAGAAAACGGATAAACTCTCCATTCTCAATTCTCCATTCTCAATTCACTACAAGTTTAGCATTAATCGCATGGCTTGCTTTTAAATTTTCAAGTATCGCGATCATATCTTGAGGTGTTGCTTTGAATTTTTGAAACATTTGTGTTAAATCCAAAATGGATGTTTCTTTTTTGATTTTTATTACAAAACCTCCGTATGTAATAACTGTCGGTTGAACCGTTATGTCACTTCCTGCAACTATTGTTCCGGTTCTTTCATCTATTACGATAATATCGGGCATTTTTGTTTCAATTTCCAAATTTTCTATTTTTGCAAGAAATTCCGGCATACTTAAATTAGCAGGTTTTTTAAGTTTAACGGTTCTCGGATCAAGCGCTACTGCAGATTTATTTTTAAAATATTCGTTTATTATATTTTGTATTGAAATAGCTAACTCAAAATCACTTCTTTTAAGTGATAAAGTTGCATATTGTTGATGATACAAATCCCATGCAACAGCTCTTTCTACCGTTGCACCTTTTATAACCTTTACAGTAGTTGTAAAATGCTTTTGCATTTTTGCGCCTTTTATATTAAATCCTCCCATACTTATAGATCCTTGCGCTAATGCATAAATTTTTCCGTTTACGCCTTTAAGCGGAGTTATAAGCAAAACCCCACCTTCAAGCGATTTGGCATCTCCTATGGAAGAGACGGTTATATCTATTTTATCACCTTCTCTTGCAAACGGAGGCAATGTCGCAGTTATCATAACAGCTGCTACGTTTTTGGATTTAATATCTTTAGGGTCTAATTTTACATTTACGTTTTTAAGTAAATTCGATAATGTTTGATTTGTAAATTTAGAAGAAGAATCTCCACTTCCTTTAAGTCCTACGACTAATCCATAACCTATAAGTTGATTATCTCTTACTCCTACGATATTCGAAATATCTTTTATCTTCGTCGCAAAAAGATTCGTCGTTACAAACATATAAAAAACTATCAAAAACATAAATCCGAGTAATTTTTCATATTTATCTATTATTAGCGACATTTAAATCCTTTTTTGAATTTTAAAAAAGCAAGCAAAATATGTTCCGAAAAGAGAAGAGGTGTTGAGAGTTCAAAGTGAAAAATGTAAAATGAAAAATATTGCAATGAAATTTTTTGGAAACTCGAACTTGTTTGAGTCTTTTTCGTTTATTCGAGTCTTTCTCGATTTTCAAAATATGCTACAAACAAGTTCGCAGCTACAAATAAAAAAAGTGTAATACCAAAAAACAAAACAAATCTGACATTTTTACCATTTTCACTGTTTTTACTATTTGTAAGTTTTGATGAAAGTGGTGAAAGTGTGAAAATTGTAAGAAGTTTTTTTGGTAATGGTATAATTTATTAAGGGTTTAGAAAACAAATATAAATGTCTAAAATAAACCATCAAACCTAAATCTTTAAATCTTCCTCTCACTATAAAATTTTCTTTTATATTCCTTAAATTTCCCTTGAATAATCGCTTTTCTAATCTCTGTAACCAAATTCAGATAATAATGCAGATTATGAATACTTGCAAGTCTAAAGTAAGTTAATTCTTTTGCTTTAAATAAATGATTCAAATAAGCTCTACTGAAATTTTTGCATGTATAACAATTACATTTCGGATCTATCGGACTTTCGTCTTGTTTGTATTTTGCGTTTTTAATTCTTAGCGTTCCGAAAGTCGTAAATAAATAACCGTTTCTAGCGTTACGCGTCGGCATTACGCAATCGAACATATCCACTCCTCTATCTACGGCTTCGATTATATCCTCCGGAGTTCCGACTCCCATAAGATATCTCGGTTTGTTTTGTGGCATATAAGGAGTCATGGCTTCAATCGTATCATACATTAATTGATTTTCTTCCCCTACGCTAAGTCCTCCTATAGCAAAACCGTCAAACGTATAATTGTTATATTCCAAATTCACAAGACTTTCGGCGCTTATACGCCTAAACTCAAAATCCGTTCCTCCTTGAATTATTGCGAAAAGGTTGTTTTTTTTGCCTTTGTTAATATGATAAATAAGGCTTCTTTTCGCCCAATCGGTTGTGCGCTCAATAGATTTTTTAATTCTTTCTTTCGTATTCGGAAGTGCTATTAAATCATCCAATACCATCATAATATCGCTGTTGAGATTATATTCTATATCGATAACTTTTTCGGGTGAAAAAAAGTGTTTTGAGCCGTCAATATGGCTTTTAAACCATATACCCTCATCGCTAAATTTAACGTTATCACCTAAGCTAAACGCTTGAAAACCTCCGCTATCAGTCAAAAAACTTCTTTTATATCCGCTAAAATTATGAAGCCCCCCAAGATTTGCTATCACCTCATCTCCCGGTCTTAAATATAAATGATAAGTATTCCCGAGAATAATAGGCACATCCAAAATTTTCATCATATCCACCGCATCCAAACTTTTCACCGCCGCCACAGTTCCTACGGGCATAAATATAGGTGTTTTTATTACGCTATGTTCCGTCTCAATCACACAAGCACGAGCATTTCCGTCAATTTTTTCTATTTTAAATTTCATTTAATCCCTTTGATTGTAATAAGGCTGAAAGCTCAAGGCTTAAAGCTTAAAGCAAGATATATGCAATATTGTCTTTATTATTTTAATTCTTACCTTTTTTCACCTCTTTTCACTTTCTTTCACCCTTTTTCATTTTTCACTTTTCATTTTTCATTTTTCACTTTTCATTTTTCACTTTTCACTTTTCACTTTTCACTTTTCATTTTTCATTTTTCACTTTTCATTGTAACATTTTCCATTGTAACATTTTCCATTTCCCATTCGTATGCTATAATTATATAAAATTTTAACAAAAGGCAGCGTTTGAATAAAATTTTAATATTCGCAGGGTGTCAAGAAGCTACTCTGCTTATTCGAAAAATATCCGATAATTACTTAAATCTCGGTGAATTTCACATAATATACGAAGAAGATGAAATTAAAACCGGTTTTAGCGAAAAAGAAAATCTCTTTTTTTACAAAATAAACTTTTATGCATATGAATTGTATAAAAATATCTTTCATAGAGATTTTAATAAAATAATTATTTTAATCAAAAACAAAAAAGAAGCCGAATTTATTTTAAAAAATTCTCTTGATAAAAAAGCTCCTATTTTATTCGTCAAATTTTGGATCGATTTTGAAATACCTAATAGAAATCACATAGAAATAATCGATATTCCTGAATTACTTACCAATAAAATAATAGACTTTTTACCGGGTGTGCCGCTGTTTGCAAGAGATATCGGTTTAGGAATAGGCGAAATACTTGAAGTTGAAGTTCCTCCTTATTCACCGTTTGTTTATTCACATCCTTCTAAATTGCAAAACACCGAAGTAAAAGTAGCGGCAATATATAGAAATAACGAATTAAGACTAATTCGCAAAAATACATTAATTCTTCCTAATGACAAATTACTCTTAATCGGCGCTCCCGAAGCATTAAAAGATTTGTTTAACAAAATCAAAAAAAATATAGGTGCTTTTCCGCAACCATACGGACAAAATATATACCTCCCAATAGATATGAAAAACATGAAACAAAAAGAAATATCCTCTCTTTTAAAAGCAACTCTTTTTTTATATAAAAAACTAAAAAACAAAAAATTAATTATAAAAATCATAAACCCTTCAATAAACAATCAAATATACAAATTTTATAAATTCGGTAACATAGAAATATTAACCGATTATTATGAAACTTCTTATATAAAATGTTTAGAAAAAGATATAGCGGTATTTAATATCGGATTAATTATTACCAATAACGATTTTTTTTATACATATTCTCATGTTTTTTATAATTTAAAACTTCCAGTATTTAAAACGGGTGCAAAATCGATAAAAAAATGCAAAGGAATAAAAGTCCTTCTTCAAGACAACGAAATTAAACCAATTGCATCAGTAATTTTCGATTTGTCGTTTCAACTTGAAAAGCCCCTTACATTTATAGATGGAGATCCGGAAAACAAACATACGGAATTAATAGAATATTTAACTAACTTTGCTAAACTTTTCAGCTTTAAAGACGTTAATATAAAAAAAACAAAAGACAATCCTATTTTCGAATTAAACAAATCCGATAATCAATGCGTTATCACACCTTTTACAAAAAAACCGGTTTCTAAATTTTGGCAAATTATAAATCCTAAAATGGAATATTCGTATCTGTTTTTAAATAAACACAATCAGTTTTTAATACCGATAAAGTGAGGGTGAAAAAATGTGAAAATGGTGAAAATGGTGAAAGAGGGTGAAAAATTGAGGATTAAGAAATATAATATCTAAATCCTAAAACTTACAAGCGTAGCAACCTAAAACCTAAATCCTAATAATAAAGGAAAATAATGAAAGTTACAATAAATACACCGAATAAAACATACGATATATTGATACGAAAATTACCCGAAATTACAATAGATAAAAAAGTAGCGATTATTACGAATCCTACAGTGGCCGGGTATCATCTTAGTTATCTTTTGAATCATTTAAAAGCAAAAGAGCTTAAAGTAATAACTATTCCCGACGGTGAAGAGTATAAAACGTTTGAATATGTTAATTATGCACTTGATAGAATGTTTGATGCCAAATACGATAGAAACAGTCTCGTTGTGGCGTTCGGAGGAGGAGTTATAGGAGATATGAGCGGTTTTGCGGCTTCTATATTTCTTAGGGGAGTGGAATTTATCCAAATCCCTACGACACTTCTTTCGATGGTCGATAGTTCCGTGGGAGGCAAAACAGGCATCAACAACAAATACGGCAAAAACTTAATAGGCGCTTTTTATCAGCCCAAAATCGTTTATATCGATACGCATTTTTTATCGACTCTGCCAAAAAGAGAATTTAACGCCGGTATGGCGGAAGTAATTAAAATGGCAGTTATGTTTGATGATGAATTTTTTTCTCGTCTTGAAAAAGGCGATATTTCAACGGAAGAAATCATCAAACGCTGTGTGGAATTAAAAG
>CAYSKX010000002.1:0-13744 GCA_964431845.1 uncultured Nautiliales bacterium
GAAAGAAAACCGGTAAACGATATTAAAGAAGAGATTATGCAAACATTCACAAAAAAAGTAGTCGGAGGAATAGAGCTTGATAGCGACGCTTTAGACCTTCCTGCATATTTGAGAAGAATGAAGGATTGAGGTTATTAAGAAGTGAAAGGGGGGGTGAAAGAAAGTGAAAAAGGGTGAAAATGGTGAAAATGTCAGATTTGTTTTGTTTTTTGGTATAAATATAGAAAATCAATTTATTTCAAAATAAAAATATATAGAGATATGATTTTTAAAGGTTATTTTTTAAAGGTTATACTATAGTTTATAGAATTAAATTGATAAAAAAAGAGATAGAGATTTTAAGGATATTTAATAAAAAAACCACCTATAAATAATATAACAAAGCAAAGAAGCTAATAAATTATCCAGCATTAGCTAATTTTCCCTCATTCTAACGCTAAAGCGTAAGAGTAAGAAAACGCAATTATGCAATTAATCTAATCACCTCCGCCACTCAACACCTAAACCTAACTAATATTTAGTCAATGTCTATTTTTATAGTATAATTTTACCTAAAAAAGGCAAATGAATGAAATTATGGGGTGGAAGATTTAATAAAAACACAGCGAAACTTCTTGACGAATTTAATGCATCGATTATGTTTGATAGAGAGTTATATATAGAGGATATAGAAGGTTCTATTGCACATTCTCAAATGCTTGCAAAGCAAGGTATAATAACGAAAGATGAAGCCGATAAAATTAAAGACGGTTTACTTCAAATCAAACAAGAGATTGAAGAAGGCAAGTTTGTTTGGGATATAAGCGATGAAGATTTGCATATGGCAATTGAAAAAAGATTAATCGAAATTATTGGAGATACCGGCAAAAAACTCCACACTGCAAGAAGCAGAAACGATCAAGTGGCGGTTGATTTTAGAAGATGGAGCTTAAAAAGAAACAAAGAAATTATGCAAAAAATCAGAGATTTAATCTCAGTTTTTGTTGATATTGCAAAAGAACACAAAAACACCATACTTCCGGGAATGACGCACTTACAACATGCTCAACCTATAAGTTTTGCTTATCATATGCTTGCATACGCAAGTATGTTTAAAAGAGATTACGAAAGATTTGACGAAAGCTTCAAAAGAAACAACAAAAATCCTCTCGGTTGCGCCGCACTTGCGGGAACTCCTCACCCGATAGACAGATATGAAACAACAAAAGCTTTAGGATTTGACGAACCGACACTAAATTGTCTCGATACGGTTAGCGATAGGGATTTTGCGCTTGAATTGCTTTTTAATATTTCTATGCTTATGATGCATGCAAGCAGAATCAGTGAAGAGCTTATTATTTGGTCTACGAGCGAATTTAATTTTATTACTTTAAGTGACGAATATTCAACCGGAAGTTCTATTATGCCTCAAAAGAAAAACCCGGACGTGCCGGAACTTATCAGAGGAAAAACGGGAAGAGTTTACGGCAATCTAATATCGCTACTTACCGTAATGAAAGGCTTGCCTCTTGCATACAACAAAGACACTCAAGAAGACAAAGAAGGCGTATTCGATAGTGTCAAAACAGCTCTTATATCACTAAGCATATTAACGCAAACATTAAAAACTATGAAAATCAACAAAGACAAAATGTATTTAGCTTCAAAAAAAGGACATTTAACGGCAACGGATTTAGCGGATTATCTTGTTAACAAAGGTATTCCGTTTAGAGAAGCTCACCATATTACGGGGCGCGCGGTTGCCTTAGCCGAGCAAAAAGGTGTTGATTTAAGCGATTTGAGTATTAGCGAGCTTAAAAGTATTGACGAAAGAATAGGAAAAGATGTCGATTTGAGCTTGGAAAACTCTATGAACGCAAGACAAAGCATGGGCGCTACAGCACCCACAAGGGTAGAAGAGCAAATTGAATATTTCGAAAGGTTTTTATCAAATGTATAAAAAATCTCAAATTGTATTAATCGAATTTGGTTCATTATTAAAAGATGTTGCTTATAATGATTATTTAAATAGAAATAATTTAGTTTCATTATATGGAATAAAATTAAATAAAGAATTTGCATATTTACATATTGAATTAATTTTATTCCTTACTTTTTTAAATAACACGCCATTAGTAATTCCTATTACAAATCTAACATCTAAATATGAAGAAAAACCAAAAAACAATAAAATAAATCTATTTCTCTTAAAAAAATCTGAAAATTCGTTTTTATTAAACAATAGCATTTTATTATTAGATAAAATTACACACATTGATAATAATAGAATAAAAAAGAAATCGGATTCTTGAGAAAAAGAATATAAAGAAGCAACACACAAATTACATAATTTAATAATCCCTTAAAGGGATAAACGATTTTAAAAAAACCCTTCAAAAGAAAGGTGAACGATACAATAAAATTATACAAAATTTTAAATAAAAAGGCAATAAATGATTAAAATAAGACATTTAAACGATCACTTATACGAAGCCACAAACGGTAAAGATATTATCATAATAGATCCTAAAAAATACACCCCTATCGATTTTTTTATAACGGGACTCGGAAATTGCTCGGCTTATGATATCGTAGCATTAGCAAAAAACAGAGGAAGCAAGCTTGAAAATTTTTCTCTTGAAATAGAATACAAAAGAAAAAATACTTTTCCTAAGATATTTACCGAATTTCATTTTATTTATAAATTCGACACCGACGAAGAGCCTATGATAGCAAGAAGATGGGTTTTAAGCTCTCTTGAAACATACTGTTCAACCATTAATACAATACGGCATACCAGCAAAATATATTATTCTATCATTAGCAACAACGAAACGATAGCCTACAAAGAAAGCATAATCTCAGGAAATGAAAATTTATCCGATTTCGAAGATGACGACGATTTTAGTTGTGCGGCTTGAAGTTAAATAAGCTCCCCGGGCGGGAGAAAATATAAAGTTTAAAGGAAAAAAATGATAATTTTCGAAAAAGACGATTTAGGAAGAAGTGTTATCGAAATAACGTTTAAAAACGCCGGAAGTATTTACGCAAAAGCGGGTGTTGCGTATTTTTTAACGCATATATTCAATACCAAAGGCACTCTTCGCAAAAAAGAGAAATTTTATTCTATTATCGAACAAGACGCAATAGAATTTCATACAAGCGTAAATAGGGAATGCTTTAGTATTTCGATAAAATTTTTAAACTCCAAAACATCTAAAGCTATAAAGCTTTTAAAAGAAATATTAATTTCACCAAATATAACACAAGAATCTTTTGAAAAATCCAAAAAAGAAATTTTTGCAAAAATTCAAAACAAAAAAAACGACCATGACTATGTAGCAAGCAATAATTTATTTAAAACCATATTTCAAAATACTCCTTTATCGGAGCCGATTTTGAGCGAAAATATACAAAATATTTCTCTTAAGGATATCAAAAATTTTTATAAGTGTTTATTTCAAAAAGATTACATAATAATAAACGGTGGTAAAAAGATTAATTTATCGGATATTGTTTCTTTGTTTAACAAAAAACCACAAAAAACTCCGATTTTTATCCCTCGAAAAAGCGACACCGTTAAAGAATACAAAAACGTCGAACAAAGCTACATACATTTCGCTTCGCATTTTAATGTCGAATACCGTAGCGAACTACACCTTGCAAAAATAGCCGTTTTTATTCTCGGTGCCGGGGGATTTGGCAGTAGGATGATGGAGGAAATAAGAGTTAAAAGAGGATATGCTTATTCGGCATACGCAAATAATGTTTTTAGAAAAACATATAAACTTTTAAACGGACACCTTCAAACAAAAATACAAAACACCCAAGACGCTATAAAAATAGTTAGGAATTTAATTGATAACTTTCAAGAAAAGGGTATAAACGAAAACGAATTTAAAGCCGCTAAACAATTTCTTATAGGAAGCGAGCCTCTAAGAAACGAAACGTTAAATCAAAGACTATATAGAAAATTTAACGAAATATATTTGGAATTACCTCAAAACTATTATGAAAAAGAACTCAAACTAATCCAAAACACGACTCTTGATGAAGTAAATGAATTTATAAAAAACCATCCCGAAATTAAGAATATTACTTTTTCGATAATAACAAAAAATGGTGAAAGTGTGAAAATGTGAAAGTGTGAAAATGTGAAAATGTGAAAGTGGTGAAAAAGGTGAAAAATGGAAAATAGAAAATGGAAAATGCGTAAGTCCGGCATACACGGAGTGTGTGCCGGGGAGAATATTTCAATGGAAAATAAAAATGACTCGTGAAGATTTGGAAAAACTCAAAAAAATAGGCGTTAAAACTCCTCTTGAATTAGCTCTTATTAAACCCAAAGAGTATGAAGATAATTATTTATATCCTTATATTTTACCTTCCGCTCAAGCGTTTGAAGCCGAAATTTTTGAAGTTAAAAAAAGCGCAAAAGTTACAAGAGTGAAGTTTTATTTAAAAAATATCAATCAAATCGTTTGGGGAGTTTTTTTTCAATTTAGAAAATGGCATGAAGGAGTTTTTTAACCCGGAAATATCTTATACATAAGAGGAGAATTAAAACAAAATCAAATAATTCAACCCAAACCCATAACGAAAATAAACGAAATTACACCTATTTACAAAACAACCCTAAACATTCGAACACTAAAAACTCTTATCAACAAATACGTAACACTTGAAAATTTATCAATATTACCGCAAAATATTGCAAAAACTCTTTTTTTTATGCATTTTCCACAAACGCAAGAACATACTAACGAAAAAAAAATACTATTCGCTCTTAAATGGGCTGAAATATTCAATTATCTATATAAATTACAAAACAAAAAAATAACTCTTCCCTCAAAAGCAATCAAAGCCGATCCTGCACCGTTTATAAACTCTTTGCCTTTTAAACTTACAAACGACCAATTAAAAACAATAAACGAAATAAAAAACGATATTGCAAATCTTTCTCAAGCAAGACGCGTAATTATAGGAGACGTCGGATGTGGTAAAACCATAATAATGCTTGCAACGGCTTATATGGCAAAAAAATCTATCATAATGTGCCCTACTTCCATTTTAGCAAACCAAATATATGAAGAAGCGAATAAATACTTAGGAGAATGGAGAATTGAGAATGGAGAATTGAGAATGGAGAATGGAGAATGGAGAATTGAGAATGGAGAATGGAGAATTGAGAATGGAGAATTGAGAATTGAGAATGGAGAACCTACCCAACTAGTCGGAATTGAAAAAACGAACAGCCGAGAAAATCGTCAGATTTGTTGTGATGCAGAAAGAGAATTGAGAATAAAGAATACTTACAACTTCAAAATTACGCTTGTAACACAAAAAAGCAAATTTAGTAAAGACGATATTCAAAATTCAAATCTTCTAATAGGAACGCACGCTCTTTTATACCAAAATTTACCTCAAGTAAATGTCGTAATGGTGGATGAACAGCATAGATTCGGAACAAATCAAAGAGCAATACTCGAAAAATTAACATCAAGTGGCAACGTTACGCCTCACTATTTTCAATTTAGCGCTACTCCGATACCAAGAACACAAGCGCTTATTATGAGTAGTTTTGTTAAAGTAAGTTTAATAAAAGAGCTTCCGTTTAAAAAAGATATCGACACGAGAATAATTTCAAAAGAGGATTTTAAAAATTTAATATCTCACATCCAACATGAAATACATAACGGCAATCAAATAGTAATAGTATATCCGCTTGTAGAAGAATCTCAAAATTTCAATTATCAAAGCATAGAAGAAGGAAAAGATTTTTGGCTTAAATATTTCGACGGAGTATATATAACACACGGAAAAGACAAAAACAAAGAAGATGTTTTAATCGAATTTAGAGAAAAGGGCAACATTCTTATAACCACAACGGTTATTGAGGTGGGAATATCTCTCCCGCGATTAACAAGTATAGTAATAGTAGGAGCGGAAAGGCTCGGATTAGCGACTTTACATCAATTAAGAGGAAGGGTTGGTAGATACGGTCAAAAAGGATACTGCTTTTTATACACCAACAACAAAAACAACTACCGCTTAAAAGCATTCGCCAACACACTCGACGGATTCAAAATAGCTGAACTTGATTTGAAATTTAGAAAATCGGGAGACGTATTAGACGGAAGAATACAAAGCGGAGAAAGTTTCAAATATTTCGATGAAACAAGCGATTTAAACATACTTGAGGATGTGAAAAAACATATAGCTAACATAAGCGTTTAAAGTTAAAAAACTAAGAAAGGATAAAATGAATGCGGAAATTTTAAAAGCGTTTTTTATTGCAACTGTTTTAGGATTTATACCATTACCAAAAAAACTTCTTACAATTTTCACACTTTCACCACTTTCACTAAAACTTACAAATGGTGAAAATGTGAAAGTGGTGAAAATGTCGGATTTGTTTTGTTTTTTGGTATAATCTTCTTTATACTGGAAGATTGATATTATCTTTATCGTATTTGATTTTTTTTACTTTTTGATTATAAAAAATTTGCACTGATATCATCAGTGCAAATACAATTTTTTATGAAAGTAAGTTCATCAAATTTTGTTGAGATAAATTCATTTTATGCGCATTAGCCAATAGCGTCGCATTTAGTTTTAATTCTTCATTTTTCATATCGGTAACAGTCACTGTGATATCAGGTTCGTTTTGTGCTTTAGCGGATGATGTGCTAACTACAAATTGCGATAAATTATTTACCATAGCGGAAGCTTCATTTGTAAAAGCTCCTATCGAACTTCTCGCATTATTAAGGGAAGTTTCGAAATCGTCGATATTATCTATTGAAAAAGAAGACATTGAAGTATTTACGTTAATACCGTTAAAATCAAATTCACCAAATACGCTTTTATTATTGTATGTAGTTTGTGATAAAGTATCGTTTATATTTTGTGACAAAGCATTTATTTGAGTATTAATAGCTGATAAGTTATCACTATTTAACGTCGCATTGTTTGCAGCTGTTTGCAAAGTTTTGATTTGATTTAAATTATCACTTATCGAAGTTAAAGCACCGTCAGCTATTTGCATAAAACCTATCGCTTCATTAAAATTATTTATTTGTTGAAGTGAAGAATCGATATCGCTTTCATATACGTCTTGTATAAAAGCATTCACGATATTGTCAGCTTTTGCAGGGTTCGAAAGTTTATTTATATCTTTATTTACTTTATTTGTAGAATGATCCAAATAGCCGGTGTTAAATTCATTGATAGTCATTTCGAACTCCTTAATATTTATTTATAATTATAACATAAATTTAAGCGTTTTTATGTTATAATTAAGTCGTTTATCATATCAAGCAAATTTTATTCCATATATTTTTTACGAAAGGGAAAAATGATAGAAATAAAACATCTTCAAAAAGTATTCGGAACTAAAGAAGTTTTAAAAGACATCAATCTCACAATAAAGGAAAACAAAAGCACTTATATTCTCGGCATGTCCGGGCAGGGAAAATCCACTATTATTAAACATATCGTAGGGCTTTTAAAACCGACAAAAGGTGAAATTTTGGTTGACGGTGTCGATGTTGCAAAAGCCGATATCAAAACTCTTTATGAAATAAGAAAAAAAGTAGGATTCACGTTTCAAGAAGGAGCATTATTTGATAGCATGACTATTTTTGAAAATGTAGCTTTTCCACTAAATGAGCATACTAAATTAAGTAAAAGCGAAATTGAAAAAAGAGTTTTTCAAACTCTTGAAATGGTCGGTTTAGAAGCTGCAAGAGTTGCAAAACTATATCCTCATGAATTAAGCGGAGGTATGAGAAAAAGAGCGGCAAGCGCAAGGGCTATAATACTTAAACCGAAATACGTTTTATACGACGAACCGACAAGCGGACTTGATCCGATTACGAGAGATAAAATCACAAGAATGATAAAAAATCTAACAAAAGAGCATAATATAACAAGCGTAGTAATTTCTCACGATCTGCAAGAAACGTTTAAAAGCGCCGATTACGTAGCAATGCTTTATAACGGAGAAATAATCGAATACGGCAGTGTGGAAGAGTTTAAGAATTCTAAAAATCCTATTGTTCAAATGTTTATTAAAGGCGAAAGCGAAGAATATGAAAAAATAGCGGAAGCGATTTAAAGGTATTGTCATGAAAAAAATCATTTTTTTAATTATTTCGGTTTGTTTATGGGCTTATGAAGCAAAAGTCAAAGAATTTGATATTTATAAAATCAAATCTTCCGTAAGCGGAGAAGTAATCGAATCAAACAAAAATTTAGAAACAAAAACCGTCAAAAACGCGCTTATCGTCCGAATTGACGATAAACAAAACAAAATCGATATTAAAAATTTACAAACACAGCTTAAAATATTAGATAAAGAAATAGCCAATCAAAGCGCAATCGTAGCAAGAAAAAAAAGAGTATATGAAAAATACAAAACCCTTAAGACAAAATCGAGAAACGAAAAAGATTTAAAATTTTATGATTATATATCTTCATACAATCAATTGTTAAATCTACAATCTCAATTCAATACAACTAAGGCAAATATAGAAAAACTGCAAGATACTATTAACAAAAAAACCGTTAAAGTAAGCGGATATGTTTATAAAATATACGTAAATAAAGGAGATCATGTCGCACCCGGAGTATTAATTGCGGATGTGTATGATATCTCGAAACAAAAGCTTACAATTTATGTACCAGTAAATGAAATTGATTTAATAAAAAACAAAAAAGTCTATATAAACGATAAAAAGAGTGATTTTAAAATATACAAAATATGGAATGTCCCGGATACTAAATACATAACAAGTTATAAAGTCGAACTAATCGGAAAAGGTCTTAAATTCGGAAATGTTGTTAAGGTGGAATTGAAATAATAATAAAAAAGCTTTTTTCTTCTTATGCATATATATCTATATGAGTGTTATTTTTATCGGATTGAGAATTTTTAGTATCGTCGTTTTGTTGATGAAGTTGCATTTTAGCTTTTGAAGCTATCATATCCGCCGTTTGAGCTACTTTTAAATCTTGAGGACTCGGATCCGCAGGAGCTAATGCAGCAGCTTTTACTTGTTGCATTAAACGTATCGTTTCTTGGGGAGTCTTTCCTTTTTTGACACGTATCGGCACTTCTCCTGCTATTGCATATTCTTTACCGTCAGGTCCTTTTACAGTAGTATAATGTGCCGCTCCCGTCAATCCTCCTCCTGCGGCTTGATGAGCGGCTTCATGACGTCTTACTTTCGAATCGACGGATTGTAATTTTAATATTTGTTGTTGTAATTCAATATCTTTTTGTGTTTTGGCATTTAATGAGGTTTGATAAATATTGTGATTTTGAAAACCGATATTACCGATATTTATCGCTCACTCCTTAATATCAAAATCAAATCCTTTTTTATTATAACATATTTTTGTTTAAATTTTGCTAAAATTACAAGGTTAATTCACGGTTAGATACTGTAAAAATTACTTTTTTATACTGACTAAAGCCGTGTTACATAATAAATTTCTAAATTTGTCGGGGGGCGGTTTCAACCGGTGAAATTTTTACTATAATCGGTTGTAAAAACCGTTTTCAAAGCCGTTTAATACCGACAACTAAATGTAAAACTAAAAAAAAGGATTGATTTGAGAAAAGCCGTAGCTTTTACAGGTCCGAGTAATTCAGGAAAAACAACATTAATAGAAAAAGTCGCAAAAAAACTTATAAGCACGTATAAAATAGCTATAATCAAAAATGACCCATCAGACAAAGCAAAATTCGATACCGATGGTAAAGATAGCTACAAATTTTACAAAACCGGCGCGGAAGTCGTCGTAACTTCCCCGAAAAGAACTACATATTTTTCTCATAGGCAAAAATCACTTGATGAGATTGTAGAAATGATAAACGATTTTGATATCTTATTAGTCGAAGGATTAAAATATCTCCCTCTTCCAAGACTTGCCGTATTTAGAGAAGAAATTGACGAAAGTTATTTTAGATACATCAAAGCCGTAGCTATTGATGAAAACATAGATAAAAACAAAATACCTGCCCATATCGAAATTCTTGATTTGAACAATATCGATCAAATAATCGAATGGGTTTTGAATAATGCTGAAAACATTTAGCAATTTACACAGAAAAAGAGGGATTGAAGAGAAAAGGGGTTTAGAAGTAAAAATTCATAATTCAAAATCAACTCTTCTCCTCAACACCTAATCACCAAAAATATTAGGCGTTTGCGGGATTATTTCTTTTAAGGTATTGTCTTTATGGCATTTGATGCAGCTTTTTAGCTTTTGATGTTCTGGTATTGGTGTATGGGTTAATTTTTCACGACTATGACAATCAAAACAATCGGCTCCGCATTCGCTCATAGCTTTTTCATTGTGATTGGGATGACATTTTGTGCAGTTAATTAAAAAATGATGTTCGTTATAATATTTGCTTGTTTTATTATATTCTAAGGGTTTTAGCTTAGGATGACACTCCAAGCAATCACTGCTGCAAGCAAAAGCAATACCGCTTAATGTAAAAATAAAAAACACAACTTTTTTCATTAATCCCCCTTGTGATTTTTTTTAGAAATTATACCATTACCAAAAAACTTCTTACAATTTTCACACTTTCACCACTTTCACCAAAACTTACAAATAGTGAAAATAGTGAAAATGTCAGATTTATTTTGTTTTTTGGTATTATATATCAAAAAAGGATGAAAAAAGTGAAAGTGGTGAAAGTGGTGAAAATAGTGAAAAAGGGCGAAAATGGGCAATCGAATTTGAATAATGTTAGACTTATTTATCCTTTATCCTTCACCTTTCACCTTATTTCTTATTCGGTTGTCGCCTTTGCTTTTGCGGCTTTTGCCGCAGCTCTTTTTGCTTTTTTATATGCGGCAAGCTCTTCACGGCTTTTTGCGGCTCTTATTTCAAGCTCTCTCCATTTTTTTTCGACATCTTTTGGGGATTTTATTTTATTGATAAAATAACCGAGTCTTTTATCTTTTACTACACTCTCTCCCATTACAGGCGTTCTTGATTCATCTTGTATCAAACATCCTTCTTTCGCCTTAGGACAAGCATCTACACATGCACCGCAATATATACAAAGATAAGGATTATAATTATACTCTTTTTTGCCACTTTCAATATCCACCACTTCAAATTTAATAGCACCGGGAGGACATATGTTTTCACATTTATCACAAAATATACAAAGCTTTTCATTATACAAAATAGTCCCTCTATACCCTTTAGGCTCGGGCGAAGGAGCAAACGGATATTTAACCGTTTCTGGTTTTGAGACTAAATTTTTAAGAGATTCTATAAACATTTGAATCATTATTACTCCTTTAATTACAAGCTTAAAGCTTAAAGCCCCCACACTAAAGTGTGGCCAACCCCGCCATAGCTTAAAGCAAGATATATATTTGGGTTTAAGGTTTTAGATATTTATTTTCTAAATCCTAAATCCTTAATCCTAAATCCTTCATTTTTCATTTTTCACTTTCAAATTATCTCGCAGTGCAACTCATACACGGATCGAAACTCAACACTATTGCTTGTGCGTCGGAATATTTTTCTCCTACAAAAAGCTCTTTTAATACTGGAATATTCGCATACGTCGGCACTCTGATTCTTACTCTCTCAAGCACTTTTGTTTTATTGCCTTTGAGATAATAAAAACACTCTCCTCTCGGAGCTTCAACTCGAACAAACACTTCACCTTCCGGTCTTCCTTTTACTTTAACTCTATGCTCTCCTTCAGGAATACCATCAAGTATATTAAGACACATATCTATAGAATTCATAATTTCATCGAATCTTACCATGTTTCTTGCCCATACATCGCCTTCCGTTCTAATTTGTAGTTTATAACCCACTTCTTCAAAAGGAAGATAATCGTATTCGGCTCTTGCATCGGTTTGAAGTCCGCTTGCTCTTGCTATAGGTCCCGTTACGTTATATTTTTCCGCCATTTCTTTCGAAATTGTTCCTACATTTTTTGTTTTAACTCCAAATGTATAATCGTTTTCGAAAAATTCTATTAATTTTTGAGTGTTTGCTTTGATTTTGAGTAATCTTTCTCTTGCGAAATTTTCCGTTTCTTTATCAAAATCTCTAGCAACACCGCCTATTATTTGATAATCGTATTGAACTCTGTTACCTGTAATTCTTTCTAAGATATCCATAACGTCTTCACGGTATCTAAATGTTTGCATAAATAGATTTTCATATCCTACCACTTCGGCAACATGTCCGTTTGCTAACAAATGAGAATGAATCCTATCAAGCTCTACTACAAGCATTCTTAAATAATCTATTTTTTTATTCGTTTCGATATTTAAAAGTTTTTCAATACCATGAGTATAAGCACCTGCATGAGTAATAGAACATAATCCGCACACTCTTGCTACAAGATACGGCAATTGTGTAAATTCGAATTTCGTAATCGCCGCTTTTTCGATGCCTCTATGCACGTATCCTATGTTGACCGTAACATCGGTAATAGTTTCATTTTGCGTTTCAAACAAAAAACTAACCGGCTCGGGCAAAGCCACATGTTGTGAGCCAAAAGGCACTATTATCTTATTTCCCATTAGCTTCTCCTTTTCTTAACGGTGCCTGAGGTGCATCGGGCTCGATAAACACACCTTTTGCCGCATTTTCTACGTCAAGTCCGAATAAATCCGCAAGTTCCCATTCGGCTATCCATGCACTCTCAACTACATTTACTATTGAAGGTATTTTTGCGTTATAATCGATATTGTTAGCTCTAAAAACGATTAATTTGTTTTTCGTATAATATTCCGAAAAAATCCAATCAATAGTTAAATTACCTCCGTTATCCGTAGCATTTACAGTTACGTAATGATACTTCGTTGCATCATACCAAGAACTAATCAATTCAACTATATTTTCCAATTCCGCTTCAAAAAATATCGTTTCGGGATTAATCATCATGTCTCGCTCCTAATTTTTCTAATAATTCTTCGCTATGATTTCTCATATATTCTTTTTCTTTTGTTTTTTTCTCCCAAATTTTAACGGCTTCAACCATCCCGTCAATTACTGCTTCGACTCTTGGTGCGCATCCCGGAATCCATACGTCAACCGGGATAATATTATCCACTCCGTTTTCGATATGATAAAAATCCCTAAATATTCCTCCTCCATGCGCACAAGCACCCATAGCAACAACTACCTTAGGTTCGGGCATTTCAAGATAAAGCCTTCTTAGAACATCTCTACATCGTTTCGTTACGGGTCCCGTTACCAATAAAATATCGGATTGTTTAGGATTTCCGCGATTAAGCATACCGAATCTTTCTATATCGAATTTCGGCGCAAGAGCGGCTAATATTTCTATATCGCATCCATTACATCCGCCCGTATTATAATGCAAAATCCAAGGTGATTTTTTTCTAAATTTACTAAACATTCCCATATTTACCTCCATAATGCCAAAAAGATAATATTAAACGCACTTATCGGAATTAAAACGACCCAACTAAATTTTACCATTCTTCTAAAATCAAGCCTTGCCGTTGCGTTATCAAGCGCATTAATAAAAATAAACACACCGATTACCAAAAGCGCACCTATTAAATAGTGATTACCTCCAAATAAAAATACAAAGAAAAACACATATATATATTCGATCCACCTTCCGGTATATACTGCTTCGTAAAAAGGTCCGCTGTATTCTATTTCCGGACCGCCTATTATTTCTTGATGAGCTTCGGCTACGTCAAAAGGGGATTTGTGAAGCATCATAGGAATTGCA
>CAYSKX010000002.1:13754-17104 GCA_964431845.1 uncultured Nautiliales bacterium
ACCTACCACTTCGTAAAAAGCAACAACCATTAATACCATAAGCGGCTCGTAACTTATCATATGCATAAGTTCTCTCATAGCACCTATTACGCTATAAGGACTTCTAACACTAAAAGCACCTATACTAAGCGCCAAAACGGCTATTACATGAAAAAACACTGCGATTAACAAATCGTTACCGAGAAAAAAAACCAATATCGCGAACCAACACGCCACAAAATACATAATCCCCATTACCGCATGCAACGAATGAACCATAAGTGGTCGTTTGTCCATTAATTTAAAAAAGTCATAAAAAGGTTGCATTAGTGGAGGTCCTATTCTGCTTTGCATTCGCGCTTTGACAATTCTTTCGATACCGTAAATAAACCCGCCTATTATAGGCGCAAAAAGCGTTAATAATAACATATACGTTTCATATTTCATAACAATCCTCCTCCAAGAACTAATACCATAATAAATAATGCGACTGAAAATGCAAGTAAATAATTTTCATATCTTGATATGCATTGAAAATCATATGTTTCTATGTGTCTTTTAAATGCTTCTCCGCAGTTATAAGGCATTGCGGTATCAACATTTCTAAAATGAACGAAAAACGGAAGTGCATGGATTAATAAAAGTATAACCAAGGCGCCGACAATTTGCCAAAAATATAATGTGGAATTGTTAATAATAAGCGATAATCCTTCGGCATGAACATTTGCAACATTTCTACTAAGTTCGTTTGCTATAGGAATAATCTGAGAATCTATAAAAGGTGCGATAAATATGGTAAGAATAAGCAACCACGCATAATACCAAACGGAAACGGAATTAAACCTTTTTGGTAATGGTAAATGCTTTACTTTTTCTATACCATGTGATTTTCTAACGCTAACTCCCAACACTTTCATATAAAGAACACTTAAAAACGCACTTCCCGCTCCGACGTATAAAATCAATAAAATATAACTTCCATGAGATAAAAATCCACTTGCTTCTTCAATCATAATCCATTTACCTATAAATGTTCCAAACGGAACGAACGTCATATTTAAAAATCCAAAAAATATAAACATAAGCGTAAGTGGTGCTCTTTCTATTAATCTTCTCATTTCTTTGATATATTTTACATGGAATATTTTTTCTAATACTCCAGCTTCTATAAATAAAAATCCTTTTGCAAACGCATGGAATAAAATCAACAGTAAACTTGCGGTAATCGCAATAGGCGTTCCGACAACCGCCGCTAACATCATAAGCCCTAAAAGAGAAATAGTCGAATAGGCAAGTATCTTTTTAAAGTTATCTTGTGTAAGTGCAATAATCGCTGCCGCTACAAACACGAAACCGGTTGTAATGATTAACAATTTAGCAAGTAACGTTCCTTTGATAATAGGAGAAATTCTAAGAAGCAAATAAGGTGCTATTTTTACCATTGTAGCCGAATGCAAAATAGCACTTACGGGAGTCGGTGCCACCATAGCGCCGAGCAACCATTTATGAAACGGCATTTGAGCGCCTTTGACAAGCGCACTTAACGATAAAAATCCAAGTGCTGCAAGAGACACCATTTTAGGATCTGCATTTAAAAGATCCGTGAAATGATACATACCTTTCGTATTTACAAACGTAAGCAATGCAAATAAAATAGCCACACCGCCTATTTGATTCATCCACAACGCTAAAACGGCATTATTAACGGCTTGTTTGTCTTGTCTGAAGCCTATTAATACGTAAGATGCGAGAGTAGTAGTTTCGAACAGTGCGAAAAACCATTCGATATTATTTACACTTACGGCAAAATTCATAACACCCAAAAACCACATTAAAATCGCAACGAAACTATATTTTCCTTTTTCGTCGTATTCCATGTATTTAGTAGCGAAAATCGCAATAGGCACACCTACTATCGCTACGATTAAATACATAAATGCTGTCAATTTATCGACATATATATTCGCCGTATTCGAATGTTCTAACATAAATACAACAATAATCAACAACACCAACTGCAAAACGGCAAGCGCTGATACCAATACACTCTTGTTTTTAACACCTTGATAAAAAAAATAACCAAGAAGTGCGAAATCGTAAATCGTCATAAGATAATTAATCCAACTCGGCGTATCCATTAAATACGGAAGGTTTCCGTTAGAATACACCATCCATCCAAAATAACCTAAAATAGGCAACATTGCAAAAGATAACAGATTTGTTAAAAAATCATTTTTTGCGAGATAAATCACCAACGCTACAACCCATGGCAAAACGATACTAAGAATAATAAACAAATCCATATTCGCCTCCAAAGTAATTTTGAGATATTATAATGGTATCAAAATAAAGCTTCATTTAGGCAATTATAAATTAAATTTATTTTAATGATGTGGAAAATTGTTACATTCGGGAAGCAGAAAACGAAAAACAGAAAGATTAATTTATATCATTACCAAAAAAACTTCTTACAATTTTCACACTTTCACCACTTTCACATTTTCACATTTTCACATTTTCACACTTTCACACTTTCACCACTTTCACATTTTCACATTTTCACCACTTTCACATTTTCACACTTTCACCACTTTCACCAAAACTTACAAATAGTGAAAACGGTGAAAATGTCAGATTTGTTTTGTTTTTTGGTATTAAAATCCAAAATTCCAGACCCTTTCAACACCTCTTTTTTACCAACCAGAGCCGGCGTTCCAAATTTCACTGTTTATTTTTCACTTTTCACTATTCATCATTCTTTATCAGCTAAAGCCGGTATTTCGTTTCTATTGTCTAAAGCATTTACCTGCTAAAGTCAATAAAAATAATATCCGCAGAGTATGAAACGGGTATTTTATTTCAATTTTCACCTTATTATAATCCTCGTAATTGATACGTAATGTCCCCTGCTCCGAAACCTATAACAAGCCCTTCGTTTATGTTTTTAAAAACTTTTTCATTATTGTCAATTAACATAATATTATTACTCTTGACTTTTAAACGTTTGGAAAATATAGGATTATGTTTTGAGAAAAGTTTTTCAAAATCAATATCTATTTTTTCTTCACCCGCTCCCCAAACCGGTAAAATAACCAATTCGTCCGCTTCATTGAAACATTCGACAAAAGCATCCAAATTATCTATCGTTCTACTATATTTATGTGGTTGCCATATTGCGACAACTTTTTTTATTTCATTAAGTTTTGCAAAAATCCTAGCACTCTTAAGCGTAGCTTTTATTTCGGTAGGATGATGTCCGTAATCATCTATTAATATAAAATTATTATGTTTTTGTAAAATATCGAATCGTTTTTTAATTCCTTGATAAGATTTTATATTGTTTCTGATATCCTTTATCGAAATAAACTCTT
>CAYSKX010000003.1:0-12900 GCA_964431845.1 uncultured Nautiliales bacterium
CCAACGGCCCTCTGCTTAAAAGGCAGATGCTCTACCGACTGAGCTAACGGGTCAACTTTTCTTTCAGAACTTGTCGTTGCGGATTGAAATTATATGCAAAAACTTTTTTTATGTCAAGGAAAATTAAGAGTGTTTAAAAAAAATTGAAAAATTTATTAAAAAAACAATTGTTTTTAGTTTTCGTTGTTTGCTTTATAAAATTTTAATTAAATTTTTTGTTTTGTTATAATTCAAATCAAAAAGGTATATATGTTTCTATTAACTTTCGAATATCTTAAAAAAATCAAAAACATTGCGGATATGTGCAAACAACTGCGAATAAACGTATATATTTGGAGTGAAAAGGGAGTGAGGAAAAGTTTTTTAGCAAAATATATAGCCCCAAACGTCACAACAAATCCAAAAGTATCTACAGCAAATCTTGTCATTTTAGAAAATTTCTACAAAACACCTTTGTTTGAATTTAAAAACAATTTCGTAGTAGCTACAAAATCAATCTTTAAACAAAGATTTTTTAAAAAATATTTTGCTATGGATATAGAATTAAAGCCTATGAAAAATCATCCAGAGGATATTGAAAATTTTGTAGATTTATTTAAAAAACAAACAAAAGAAGAGCTTAAAATCAATAAACACATAAACATCAAAAATTCCAATACAAGCAAAAATCTCAATTCATTAAAAGATAAATTTATTCGATATATTTGCTTCCGCAAAATAAAACCGAAATTTTCAATATTCTCGAACACTATTATGAAAATATCGACGAAAACGTTATACACGAAAAAGAGTTTAGAAGTTTTGAAAAAACGCTTTTTGACGCAATGCGTAAAAAACATAAAAGCAAACTCCAAATTGCAAATTATACCATTACCAAAAAAAACTTCTTACAATTTTCACACTTTCACCAAAACTTACAAATAGTGAAAACAGTAAAAATGGTGAAAATGTCAGATTTGTTTTGTTTTTTGGTATTATCTCAAAATAAATAGAGTTACCTTTACAAAAAAGATGAAGCTTTGAATGTTTGAATTTTAGCGCGAATACGATATAAACTCTTTAATAATTTTTAATCAAAAAGGAAATAAATGAAAATAATAATACTTGACACAGAAACAACGGGAAATAAAGAAGAGGATAGAATTGCACAGCTTAGTTATCTTATTCTGAACGAAAATCTTGAAATAGAAGAAATTTATGACGAACTTGTCAAACCTCCTTTGCCTATTAGTTTCGAAGCTATGGCAGTTCATCATATCACAAACGAAATGGTTGAAGATAAACCTCAAATAAAGCACACTAAAGCTTATAAAAGATTAAAAGAATTAAATTCCCCTGAAAATTTAATCGTTATACACAACGCTGCATTTGATCTTGACATGCTTAAAAAAGAAGGATTTAATTCGTTTTTTAAACTCATAGATACGTTTAGGGTATTAAAACATCTACTCCCCGAAGGAAAATTTTCCTTACAATACAACAGATACGCCCTTGGACTTTATAAAAAAGAAAAAGAGCTTTGTGATAAATATGATATAAAAATTTCTGCACACGATGCACTCGGAGATGTAGTAGTTTTGGAGCTTTTGTTCGAGTATATCGTTAAAAACTTAGGTAAAAACATAGATGAACTTATAGAATTAACTAAAAAGCCGGTGCTTCATGATAAATTTTACCACGGAAAATACAAATTCGAAAAAATCAAAGAAGTGCTTATTAAAGATCCTGATTATATAGAATATATGCTAAACCTTACCGACCTTGATCCGGACGTTAAATATTCAATAGAGCATCATCTTAAAAACCTCGATAAACCGATGGAATTTAGATTCGGCATAGGGAAATATAAAGGTATGAAAATAGAAGACGTAGCAGATATCGACATACAATATCTTAACTGGGCATACCATAATATGAAAATGGGTAAATGGATGAGAAAAAAAATTGGAGAAATTTTAAATAAAAATTAGCATCAATAAATATTAATACCATTACCAAAAAAATTTCTTACAATTTTCACACTTTCGTCACTTTCATCACTTTCACCAAAACTTACAAATAGTGAAAACAGTGAAAATGGTGAAAATGTCAGATTTGTTTTGTTTTTTGGTATTATAGTAAAATTCAAAAAAAGGATACAAGTGAAAACGGCATTATTCGGTGGTAGTTTCGACCCGCCTCATCTCGGACATGTAGAAATTGTAAAAAAAGCTTTTGAAACTTTTGATATAGACAAATTGATTATAATGCCTAATTTTTTAAATCCTCTAAAACACACGTTTTGTGCTCCGCCAATGCTTAGACTAAAATGGCTTAAAGAAGTTTTTAAAAATATGCCGAATGTAGAAATTAGCGATTTTGAAATATCACAAAACAGACCTGTTTATAGTATTGAAACGATAAAAACTTTTAGACCGGATTATTTTATAATAGGAAGCGATAATCTAAAGACACTTCACAAATGGCACAAAATAGACGAACTTTTACAAAAAACGCAGTTCATAGTGGCAAAACGCGGAAAAGTTGATAAAAATTTATTAAATAAATATAATATCAAAAAAGTTTTAGATATTAATATACCAATAAGCTCTACCGAAATAAGAAAAGGTGATTTTAAATATTTACCTAAGGTTATAAAAAAAGAGATAAAGGAGTTTTATAAATGGAGAGTAGAATAAAAAAAATCAAAGAATTATTAGAAGACAAAAAAGCTCTTGATGTAATTGATTATGATTTAAGAGATAAGGATTATTTTGTAGATTATGTAATAGTAGCTACGACAATGGCGGATAAACATGCTCATGCATTGCTTGATCATCTTAAAAAAACATTAAAACCTATGGGCGAAACTTTCCTTGGTATCGATAGTGGTGACGATTGGACAGTAATTGATTTGGGTGACATTTTAATACATCTAATGAGCGAGGAATATCGCGCCAAATACCAAATGGATGAGTTTTTAAAACAATTTAAAAATGTTTAAATATCTTCCGGTATAAGAGGTTTAGAAAAATAGTATCCTTGTGAATAATCAACTCCTAAGTCTAATAAAATTTTATATATTTTTTCGTTTTCTACAAATTCTGCAACAGTTTTTTTATTTTCTTTTTTTGCAAAACTTACAATCGCTTGAACAATTGATTGTTTTGTAATATCTTTATCTATATTCTTAATAATACTACCGTCTATTTTAATAATTTCCGCTTTGTAATCCGCTATTCTACTAAAATTAGAATACCCTTCTCCGAAATCATCAATTGCTATATTTGCATTTAGTTTTAAAACATTATCTATGAAATCTTTTAAAGCTTTCGGAATTTGAACTATTTCATCTTCAAGCAATTCAAAAGTAATCATTCCTTTAGGAGGATTTATTTCTTTTAATAAAGTATATATTTTTTCTTTAACCGTATCTCTTAATATATCGTTAGGAGACAAATTAATAGAAACGGATATATTTTTTTCTTTTACCATTTTAAAGCTATTTTCAATAACATGCAATGTAATATTTGTATATAGTCCCGCCTTTTTAGCGATATCTAAAAAGAAAATAGGGCTTATTATTTCATTATTTTTATCTATTATTCTTACTAAAGATTCATATTTTACTATTTGTTTCGTTTTATTATCAACTATAGGTTGAAAAAACGATACAACTTTTTTATGTTTCAAAGCATATTCTATATTTTTTAGCATTTGTATATTTTGTGAAACTTTTATTTTTTTCTTAGCACATAAGCCGTTTGCACATATTAATCTATCTTCTTTCGTTTTAATTTTGTCCATACCTATTAAAACATTTTCATATAAAGATTTATTTCCAAATGAAAAACTTATGCGCACAAAAGGTAAAAATTCAAACTCGTCAATATTGATAGGTAAATTTATTACAGTATTTATAATTTCGTTTAAAATATCTTGTATTGTATTTTTATTATAACGCTCTATTAAAAACCCAAAAGAATCTTCTTTTATGATATATTCTTCTATTAAATCATCATTTAATTTCATTTTTTCTTTGAGTAAATTTTTTATAATTGTCAGTAATTTTAATTTTAATTTATTTAAAATACTATTATAATATAATATTTTCATATCTTTATAATCATCTATTGAAACTAATATAAGCAAAGCATCTTTTATGATTTTTAATTTATCATTAATTAATTCTTCGGCACTAATATAATGAGTAACGTCTTTTCTTAATGTTATATACTCTCTAATATTGCCGTTTCTATCAAACAACGGTTTTATTACGGTATCTACATAATAAGATTCTCCGTTTTTTTTACGATTTTTAATTAATCCTTTCCATTCTCGTTTTGAAGATATTGTATCCCATATTTGTTTGTAAACTTCCTGTCTGCTTGTATCAGAATGATTTACAATATAATGAGGTTTATTTATTAATTCTTCTTTACTAAAACCGGATATTTTTTCAAAAGCGTTATTAACATATGTAATATAACCATTCGTATCCATTTTGGATACAATTAAATTTTCATCTACGATATCTTTATATTGTTGCAATATATTAAGTTCTTCGGCTATTTTTATTTTTTGATATATTAATTTATAAATTTCTTTGAAAAAATCATCAAGATCAAAATTTTCTTTAAAGAAAGCATCAATTCCTATTTCCAATAAATGGGCTAAATCCTTTTTTTTAAATTTATCTATAATTACGGCAATATATAAATAAGGATATTTCTTTTTTATATCACTAATAATATGTAAAAACGTTTCTTCTCTTCTTTTTATTTTTATAATTACCAAATCATATTTTTTAAAATCAAAATATTCTATATCTTCTGTTTTTTCAATAATATCAACACATTTAAAAAAAGATTTGAAAATTTCTATATCATATTTAGATTTATTGATATTATTTGCAATAAACAATAAATTTAATTTTTTAAGCTCCGCAAAAAACGTATCTGAAGTTCCCATTTTTTGTCCTTATAATTTCTTAAAGTATATTATAACATTTTTAGTAGATAGTTTTAATTTATTTTAACCTTATAATATTTTTCTTTTTCGTTTCTATATTTCCCATTCACTAAGTAATTCAATTCCGTTTTCTTTAAGAATCTTGCTTGTAAGTCCGGGTGCATTGCATTTACATTCACATCCGTTAATATAAGCACTTGTTTTTTTAACTCCGCAACTCGGGGATTTTTCTTTACCGATAAAGAATTTGATGTTTTGGGTTTTGCAGATTTTAAGCGCTTCGTTGGCACCTTTTAAAAAAGCCTCCGTTTTATCCACACCGTTTACATCAATCACTCTATCGCCTATAAACCTTGCGGCGGGACGCGGCGTCGGAAGAGAAAAAGCTTCCGGACAAAAAGGAATAAGTTCATATTTTTCTTTTAATCTATCTATTACGTCTTGAGATAGAGGTTTCGATTTGCCGTCATACCTACAAGCATGTCCAAGCATACATTCGCTAATCATTGCTTTTAACTTTTCCATTTTTCACTTCTTTAATTCTCCATTTTCAATTCTTCCTCTGCACCCCAAAAAATCTAACGATTTTTCGGGGACCCCGTTTTCTCCATTCTCCATTCTCCATTCTCAATTTTTAACTACATTCTCTCTTTAGCTTCAATTCCGAGAAGATTTAATCCGAGCTTTATAATATTTGCAACCACGGCTAAAATTTTAAGCCTTATCGCTTCTTTGTCGCTTCCTATAACTTTATTTTTATTATAAAATTTATGAAACTCGCTTGATAGTTCGTATAAATAGTTCGTTAGCCTATGTGGCTCACGATTAACGAACGCTTCTTCTAAAACGGACGGAAGCTGAAGAGATAAAAATAGCAAATCTTTTTCGTCTTTATTTAGATTCGTAAGTTTCGTCTCAATCGTATCGCTTAAATTTATATTTTTATTTCTAAATATGGATTTAATTCTTGCATGTGCATAGTTTATATAATATGCGGGATTGCTTGAATCTTGTTTATTCAAATCATCCACATCGAATTCCAAGTGAGTATCGGCTTTTTTGGTTAAAAATATAAAACGCAAAGCATCGGCTCCTACATCTTCGACAACATCTCTAACAAGTATAAAATTTCCCGCGCGTTTGCTCATTTTGTAAGGCTCGCCGCCTTTTAGGAGTTTCACCATTTGAGATAATAAAATTTCAAGTTTTTCGGGTTCGAAGCCGAGAAATTTAATTGCGGCTTTTACTCTTGCTATATATCCGTGATGGTCGGCTCCCCAAATATTTATATATTTGTCGTAATTTCTTTTGAATTTATAGAAGTGATAAATTATATCGCCTGCTAAATATGTCGGACGACCGTCTTCTCGCACTACGACTCTATCTTTTTCGTCTTTGTATTCGGATGATTTAAGCCATATTTTGCCCTCTTTTTCATATAAAGCACCGTTTTTTTCAAGTATTGATTTTACTTCATCCCAATGTTTATATAAAGATTTTTCGCTAAACCAATTATCAAAAGGCGTAACGTTTAGCGCTTTAATATCTTCTTTTATAACCTCAAGCATTTTATCTTTTGCCCACATATTTAACTTTTCATCATTAAATTCTTGTGGATTAATTTCATTTTTGAAATAATCTTCTTTAAACTCTTTAATTGCTTCTTTTGCTAAATCTTTAATATATTCGCCTTTATAATACTCCTCGGGATATTTAACGTCAAGTCCTAAAATTTCTCTTGCCGCAAGATATACCGAAAGTCCAAGAAGTGTAATTTGTCGTCCCGCATCATTTATATAATATTCACTTACTACATCATAACCGATATGTCGTCCGATTCTCGCTATCGCATCTCCGAAAACGGCGCCTCTTGCATGCCCGATATGAAGAGGTCCGGTAGGATTTGCCGAAATATATTCAAGCAGTATTTTTTCTTTTCCTTCGCCTTTGGCGAAATTTCCTTTTTCTTTTAATACTTTGTTTGCAAATTCGTCCAAAAATTTATCGCTAAGTGTAATATTTACAAATCCGCTTACGGCTTCAATTTTTTCGAAATCTTCGCAACCACCGAGCGCTTCGCACAAAGCGTTTGCAAACATAACGGGATTTTGGTTATTCATTTTGGCGTATTTGAAAATAGGCACCGCAAAATGACCGAAGTCTTTGTTTTTCGGTTTGCTTAAAGGCGGCAATTCTCCTATATGTTTTTCAAACCGTTTCGCAACTTTTTGCTTCATTAATTTCCTTTCCATTTATTTATAAATTCACCAATATTGTATTTACTTCTTTTTATCAAACTTGCAACGGCTACACTTTTTAAAAGTTCTTTTGCTTCGTTAAAATCGTCGTTTATTAATAAATAATCATACTCTTCTATTTTTTGCATTTCTTGCAAAGCATTAAAGATTCTAACCTTTAAACTCTCTTCCGTTTCGGTTTGCCTTTTAAGAAGTCTTTGTTTTAACACTTCGATATTCGGAGTGGTAACGAATATTCCTGTCGTAATATCAGGATAAGATTTTTTTACAAGCTCGTAACCTTGAACGTCGATATCTAAAAATACAATAGCGCCTCTTTTTAAAGCGGCATCGATTTGTTTTTTGCTTGTGCCGTAAAAATTTCCATGAACTTCTGCCCATTCGAGAAAATATCCCTCTTCTATATCTTTGATAAATTCTTCTTTACTTAAAAACAGATAATCGACTCCGTCCTCTTCACCTTCTCTAATAGGTCTTGTCGTGCTTGATATGCTAAAATAAGCTTTTTGTCCTAATTCTTCACATACAATTCTCGCTAAACTTGTTTTTCCGCTTCCGCTCGGACCCGAAATTACTAAAATACTGCCGCTTTTTCCGTTCATATTAATCTCCGAAATCTATTGTTATAGTTACTTTTGCTTTTGCTTTTTTAAGCTCTTCCCAATTAATATTTAAGACACCGCCTAAGGTTTTTTCTTCAACCGACGGTTGTTGAGATTGAATATCATCCGTTTTTATTTCTTCAACTTGATTTTCTTCCGTTTCTGCACTTTCTATTTTTTCATCGTTTTCGTCGTTTTCAATATTCATATCCGGTAACTCTTCTCCTAAGACTTCGGCAAGTTTATTTTCATCTATGTTTGCCAATTCATTTTCTAAGGAAGTTTCGTTTTGTGAAATGAATTCTTCTTTGTTATTTTTCTCTTTATTTTCTTCAGCAACATCTTCAGCAGTAGAAATTTCAGTTATTTCATTTTCAATTTTTTCTTCTTGCTCTTGTGCTTCAGATTCATTAACAATTTCTTCCGTTATGTTGATATCGGAGCTCAAATCTTTTTCAATGATATCACCTATTTCTTTTGGTTGTTCTTCTGTGGATTCTATGTCGGATTTTTCAAATTCTTCAGTAATATCTTCAATTTGAGATTCATTTTGTTCAATATCATCTAATATTTCATCATCATCAAGAACTTCACTTTCATCTTCTTTTTCTTCCGTTTCAATATCATCCAATATTTCATCATCAAGATCTTCATTATCTATTGTTTCGATATCTAACTCTTCACTTTCATCTTCTTTTTCTTCCGTTTCAATATCATCTAATATTTCATCATCATCAAGAACTTCACTTTCATCTTCTTTCTCTTCCGTTTCAATATCATCCAATATTTCATCATCAAGCTCTTCATTATCTATTGTTTCGATATCTAACTCTTCACTTTCATCTTCTTCCGATGTTTTATTCTCTTCATTATCAATATCGAAATCTTCCAAAATATCTTCATCGCTTAATAAATTTTCATTATCATTTTCAAAATCTTCCAATTCATCTGTTGCATCGTCTTTTAAAGTTTCCATATTTTCTATTTTTTTATTGTTATCCGTTTCTTCTTTATTATTTTCGTTTTGTGCTTCAATATTATTCAATTCATTTTCATCAAGTTCAAAACTTTCTTCACTATCCGTAGGAGTTTCTTTTTCAAGCTCTTCTTCACTAATCTCAAAATCATCTTCATCACTATTTATAATCTCTTCTTTTGTATCCAAATTTTCTTCATTTTCCATATCTTCAAACGTGTCATCCGCATCAAACTCGTTATCTAAGGAGTCCTTCTCTTGTAACTCTGGATTGTGTTTTTCAATTGTGTCGGTTTTTTCCATATCCAAATCACTTTCTAAATCATCATCTAAATCATCATCTAAATCATTATCCAAATCACTTTCTAAGTCATCATTCAAATCATCATCCAAATCACTTTCTAAATCGTCATCTAAATCATCATTCAAATCATCATTCAAATCACTTTCTAAACCATCATCCAAACCATCATTCAAATCATCATCTAAATCATCATCCAAATCATCCAATTCACTATCAAAATCATCATCCAAATCAAAATTTAAATCATCATCCAAATCATCAAGTTCGTCTATTGTATCTAAATCGTCTTCACTGCTATTCGAAGAACTGTCAATACTTAAATTTTCAATATCAATATCATCTTCTTTTTTAATTCTATCATTAGCTTCATTTAAATCGGATAATTTGTCCAAAAATTCCATTAAATCGGTCGGCAAAAACGGTTTTGTAAGATATTCGTCAAAACCTACAATTTTTTTACCATTTCTCGAAATAATTAAAACATACTTTGCATTAGGAGATTGTGTTTTTAATTTTTTCAACAACTCGTCGCTATATTGTTCTTTATCAATAAAAGCGGCATCAAAATTACCTTCGGGAATATCCTCGATAGTTCCAACACTTACTTCGTCACCTTTTTTTTCCGCACTTAAAACAAATAGTTTTTCGATTGTTGCATTTGAAGTAATTAATAAAATTTTCATGACCTACCCCGTTTTTTATTATAATTATAGTAAAAAAGGAGTAAAATTGAAAAAAATTATTGTTTTATTGCTCATAAATTTATTATTTTCGTCTGAAATTTACTTTATGCCACACTTAGGTAAAAAAGCGGAGAGTAGATTAATTACACTTTTTACACATGCAAAAAAAGAAATTGATATCATAATTTACACTTTTACAAATAAAAAATTAGCAAAAGCATTAAAAAAAGCGGCAAAAAAAGGAATTAAAATAAATATTATTGCCGACAAGAAAGAATCTAAATACGGATATTCCGTTATCCCCAATCTTGCGAGCATCAAAAACATACATGTGCATTTGCTTTCGGGCAAACGTTTTAATTCACATAAAGCTAAAATGCATGTCAAACTCGCTATTATAGATGATAAATATTTAATCACCGGAAGTGCCAATTATTCTTATAGCGCTTTTTATAAAAATTATGAGTATATTATTATAAATAAAGACAAATATTTAATAACAAAATTCAAAAACTTTTTTAAGCGTTTAAAAAAATTATCGAAAAAATACAGATTTAGCCGATAAAACCGAATATCGAATCAAAACTTAACATTATACGCGCGGAAAAAATATGTATAAGCGATCCGATAATAGCTATTAAAACCATAAAAGCAATGGTGATTTTTATCGGAAATCCGACGACAAGAAGGTTAAATTGAGGCATTGTTTTCATAATCATACCGAAAATTATATCACCCATTAAAGATATGGCAAGTATCGGAAACGCCATACCTATACCAAGCAAAAAATATTGTTTCATAAACGTTATGAAATATTCGTATATGTTATGATAGCTAAAAAACTCGCCAAACGGCAATTTTGATAGGATTTTAGTTAAAAAAAGCAATTCGTAATGATCTCCTCCGAAACTTAAAAAAATCAAAATAGCAACCCATGTAAAAAACTGTGAAATAATAGTCGTTTGAATACCGGCATTCGGATCAAGCACATTTGCCATAGTAAATCCCATAACAAAACTAATTTGCTCACCTGCGTATTTTAATACGTCAAATACGATTTGTAATGCCATTCCGACAAAAAACGCAAACGCCACTTCGTTCAAAACGGATAACAATACGGTAGCAATATTTATTTCATAAGCAAACTTAGGAGTTATAGGAAACAATAATATACTAAGCCAAACGGCAAAAGCCGCTTTTACAGAAACCGACACCGCCGCATAATTAAAAAATGGCATAAAAGCTAAAAAAGAGCTAATTCTAACGAATAACAACAAATACGTCACTACATTTACGGGAGTCAAATAATTAAGTATCTCCAAACGAATACCTCCAATTAAGTTTGCTAACGCAAACGCCCAAAGCTAAAAGCTCAAAGCTTTTTAATGTATTTATATTAATAACTGATGTTACACACTTTTTTGAATAAAGGAAACAAAACTATAGCAAAAAAGTAAGGATTACGCATTGGTAAGGGTGCTAAAGCACTGGTAAGACCGCTACGCTAAGTAAGCAAAGTTCTGATTTTACTCCCTCACTTAGCGTCAGCGTCCTCACCAACGCGAAGCGTCCTTACTTCCACACTTTTTTAAAACTTGCGTAAGGTCAGTTAATAATAAAATAATATTGCATATATTTTGCTTTTAGCTTTTAGCTCTCAGCTTTTAGCATTTATTAAGCAAACATATATTTTTATCTTTCAACTCATATATTTTATCAAACTTTTGCGCTATATCCATATCATGAGTAACCGTTACGAGTGCGGCACCCGTTTCGTCGCAATACTCTTTCAAAACGTCAATTACTTCGTATGCGTTTTCTTTATCGAGATTTCCGGTCGGTTCGTCCGCAAAAATAATTTTCGGTTTTTTAGTAAGCACCCTTGCTATACTTATGCGCTGCTGTTGTCCTCCGCTTAATGTTTGAATGTTTTGATTGATAACTTCATTTATATTAAGCCTTTCAAGCAGTTTAAAATCGACTTCTTTTTCGCTTATAAGTGCGGCGGCTTGTAAATTTTCAAATGCACTAAACGTATTAAAAAGATAATGAAACTGAAAAATAATTCCGATTTCTTTTTTTCTTATGTTTATCAATTCTTTTTCATTTAACAAATATATATTTTTTCCGTTAAAATAAACTTCGCCGCTTTGAGGTTTTAGAAAAGTTGACAATATATGCAAAAGCGTTGATTTTCCGCACCCGCTACTTCCGACAATTGCAATTTTTTCTTTTTGCTTCACTTCAAAATCTATATTTTTAAAAAGAAGATATTCATACGCATGAGTAAGATTTGTCGCTTTTAACATGTCAGCCTTTTTTTATAATTATAGCATATTGGAGCGTGAAAAATGAAAAGTGAACAGTGAAAAGTGAACAGTGAAAGAGGGTGAAAAATGGAAAATGGAAGATGGACAACGGAAAATTTCCATTTTCCGTTGTCTGTTTTCCGTTTTCCGAACATAAAACTGTATTAAGCAATAACCTTTTTAAGCCACTTTTTGCGAATATATTAACATACTTTCTATATTCAAATGATAATCTAATTCTTCCCATTCAATTCCCGTATTTAAACATATAAGTTTATAATTTTAATTGTTCTAATGATGCTTTTTTGAGAGGTTCATACCATTCTATCGGTGTAGATATAATTTTACCGTCTTCAAGTGTCACATGAATATAATTTTCATCAAAATGGACTTCTTTTCCTTTAATTAAATCATTCACCCATTTCCTTTCAAATTCTTCTTTATGCTTTTTTACTATTTCTAAAGCAATTTTTAAGCCTTTAGGTTTTAAATAATTTTGTATAGCTTTCAATGTGTTTAATTTTATTTTTGCAAACCCTGCACCTTTCATTACATGAATATGTTTCGGCTTGTGTTCATTGGCATAAAAAAGAATTTAAATCCGTTTAAATTTAATAAAGTTGGCAATTTGCTTCCTTAAAAACATCTAAACAAAACGTTGTATTGTAATGATAACATGCACATACATTATATTATATCTTAAAAAATCGTTTATCAATTTAAAAATTTGTTAGCACAGGGGTTCGGAAAATGAAAAACAGATTTCACCATTTTCACCATTCTTCCGTGTCAGATACCTTTTAATATAATAAAAACAT
>CAYSKX010000003.1:12910-15463 GCA_964431845.1 uncultured Nautiliales bacterium
CAAAAAAGGAGTTTATATTAAGAAAGAGCCGCCGCTACTTCGTCGGCCATATTACAAGCGTTTTTCGTCAACCCTTCTCCGACTTCAAATCTAATAAAATCGATAAGTTTAGCTTCTCCGCCGGCAGCTTTAGCGACTTTGCTTAGTGCCTGTGCAACCGTTTCTTTTTTCTCGGCTTTTACGTATTCTTGCTCGGTTACGCATACGTCACTATAAAATCTTTTGATTTTACCCGGAAGAATTTTTTCAATTACGTTTTCTGGTTTACCTTCTTTTAGAAGTTGCGCTTTTGCTATGTCTTTTTCTTTTTCGATAACTTCGGCAGGAACTGCATCAGGGTTGAGATATGTCGGTTTCATAGCGGCGATATGCATTGCTATATCTTTTAACGTCCCTTTAATCGCTTCGCATGTTTTTTCATTGTCACACACAGCCGCAACCAAAACACCTACTTTACCACCAGCATGAATGTATCCGTTTACTATTCCATTTTCCGGTGCTTTAATGGTTCCTATTCTTCTAACTACGATATTTTCACCTATTTTTGCGATTTTGACTTTTAATTCTTCTTCGAATGTTCCCTCACCGAACGGAGCTTTATTTAACGCATCGGTATCGGCAATATCGTTAACATTTACGGTTTTAACCGTTTCGCTTACGAATTCTACAAACTCGTCAGTTTTAGCAACAAAATCCGTTTCACAGTTTACTTCCGCAATACTTCCGGTTTTATAATCGTCACTTAAATAAATTTCAACTCTTCCCTCAGCCGCATTTCTATCCGCTTTTTTAGCCGCTTTCGCAAGCCCTTTTTTTCTTAAAAGCTCAACCGCTTTTTCTTCATTTCCTTCAGCTTCTACAAGAGCTTTTTTACAATCCATCATCCCGGCGCCCGTTTTTTCTCTAAGCGCCTTTACCATACTTGCTGTAATGTTTGCCATATTACGCCTCCTTAGTTTGAGCTATTTCAGCTTCTATTTCTTCTTCGCTTTTAGTTTCGTTTTTAGCTTCTTCTTTAATTTCTTGCACTTCCTCAGCTATTTCTTCTTCGCTAACCTGCTCTACTTCCTCTTCTTTTGCGGCAAGTTCTTTTCCTTCGATAATCGCATCGGCTATCGTTTTACAGAAAAGATTTACACTTCTAATCGCATCGTCGTTACCCGGAATAGGAATATCAATTACGTCAGGATCACAATTCGTATCAATCGGAGCCACTATAGGAAGTCCGAGTTTGTTCGCTTCACCTACGGCAATTCTTTCTTTTACGGTATCAACGATAAAAAGCATATCAGGAATAGTTTTCATATGTCTGATACCACCGATGAATTTTTCAAGTTTAGCTTTTCTTCTTGCTAAAATTAATCTTTCTTTTTTAGTCAATAGATTAATTTGACCCGTTTCTTCCATTTTTTCTATAATTTCAAGTTTTCTGATAGATTTTTGAATAGTTTTGAAGTTTGTAAGCATACCGCCAAGCCATCTGTGGTTTACATACGGCATTCCACATCTTGTAGCATGTTCTTTAATAGCGTCGATTGCTTGTTTTTTTGTTCCGACGAAAAGAACGGTTTTACCTTCTTCAGCGGCATTTTTAACTACATTGTAAGCATACTTGATATGTCTTAGTGTTTTTTGTAAATCGATAATATAAATGTTTTTTCTAACACCGAAAATATATTTTTTCATTTTCGGATTCCATCTTCTCTTTTGATGACCGAAGTGCACCCCGCACTCTAATAAATCTTTCATTGTTACATTACACGGCATTGTTTCTCCTTGAGTATTTTATTTTCCTTAGGGTTTAGCCTCCCTCTTCTTTAACGAACAAACGTCCGCAACCCTACCAAGGAATAAAGAGGTGAGAACTAGAAGCGAAATTTTACTAAAAATAATGTATAATTGCAAATTAAGAAATTTAGGTTTGAGGTTTTAGGATTTAGGATTTAGGTTTTAGATGTTTTTTATATTTATATTTTTTCTAAATCCTCAAACCTAAACCCTAAATCCTAAAACAAGGAAAAGCTATGAAAATAGAAATTACGTTAGATGATAAAAACTTAAATTTTTTGGAAAATCTTGCAAATGAACTTAATTCCAATATACAAAATATCGTAAAAAACGCTTTAAACGAATATATAGAAAAACAAAGACAAAAAAAATCGACGCTTTAGCGCGACATATAGCAAATGCATATTATGGGGCAATGGAAGCGAAAAAAAGCGGTAAAAACTTTCTTCTTTAGACGAACAAGAAATAATTAAAAGATTAAACAAAATGATAAAGGAGTAACAAATGCCGATGTTAGATAGTTTTTTAGTAGATCATATCAAAATGCCTTCACCGGGGCTTAGAATCGCAAAACATGTCAAAACCCCAAAAGGTGACATTATTACCGTATATGACGTGAGATTTGCAAAACCGAACGTCGAAATAATAGACGAAAGGGCAATGCATACGCTTGAACATCTTTTTGCGGGATTTATGAGAGACAATTTACCGAATTATGAAATAATCGATATTTCCCCTATGGGTTGTAGGACAGGATTTTATATG
>CAYSKX010000004.1:0-14821 GCA_964431845.1 uncultured Nautiliales bacterium
TAATAAACGTTATTACGATAGGTAAAAAAAACGATTTTTTCAAAAAAGCGCCTTTTCTTTGCATATGTTAAGCGACATATAATGTATGCATAAATGTAATTTTATTACACCGTTTTCTTTCTTAAATGAAAATTCTTTAACATGATCGATTATCAACGAAGCGTTAGCATCGATGTAAGTTTGTTTTTTCCAAGGAAAATAATTAAATCTTAACGTTAAATTATAATCTTTCGTTTCGGCATTATAAACAGGCACTACCGCCATAGCCGAACGGACAATATAATATTTTTCATATACGTCGGTTAAATTAGATTCGCTAAATGCTTTTATATTAATACGAGTATCGCTAATTTGATTTATTGCAAACACTTTTCTTGCTTCGCTTTGATAATATCCGTAAGAATCGTTTATATCTTCGATATCTCCTTTTGCGTCACTTCCCCCGAAAATCAAAACATCAAACTCCTCTTTAAAAATGTCTTTAACCGATACGTTCCATTTATTAAACCAAGCTTCATCTATTGCTTTAACGATAGTAAAATTACTATCCTCGCTCGTTATATTATATTCGTCCGTTCCGGATTTTAGCGTTTTTTTTAGATCGACAAATCCGCTCCAACCGGGTTGAATCGCTTTTTTAGCTTCACTCCACATTCCTTTTTTTGAATAAACGCTTACATATAACCATTCGATAACGTTAAAACGATATGAATTTAAAGAATTAATTTCTTCTATAGGAATATAATTTTTCTTAAAATCGCTTTCACAACTTAACTTTTCACTTACCGGCAAGCTTGCGTTGCATTCTACGGCAATTATG
The DNA here is from genome assembly GCA_964431845.1 of uncultured Nautiliales bacterium. GTDB lineage: Bacteria > Campylobacterota > Campylobacteria > Campylobacterales > Nautiliaceae > Nautilia. The sequence continues at coordinate 821 of CAYSKX010000004.1, forward strand.
CTGTTTTTGACGGAATTTTTAAGATTTGCAGATATTATATTTAAAGCTATATCAGCTTTAGTGGATAATTCGTTAAGTTTTTTCGTTGTTATATAATTATAAAAAACTTTTTGCAAAATTTCAATTGAAACGTTACTTATAATGCTTATAATAACTATAACAACAATTAATTCCATTAAAGTGAAAGATTTTTTCATTTAATATCTTTTAATGATAAAAACTTGCTTTTATTAACTTCGAAATTTATATATTTACATGTTATATTTTTTTCTTCAAAGGGATGAGTTACGGTTATGAATTTTATATTCGTCTTGGTTGTGGAATTTTCAAACGTTACGTTTAAAATATTATTGTTATATGTTTTTTTGTCCGTTAAATACTCCGTATATGCAAATTCGTCGCTAACTTCCAAATTCTCATCTATTAAAAGCGTTTCGTCGATAAATGCTTTTTCTTCCGAAAGAGATTTGTAAATATTTAATGTAGTGTTAAAAACTGCAGGAAAAGAACTGATAATAATACCTATAATAATAATTGAAATTAATATTTCAAAAAGTGTAAAAGCCTTATATCTTTTTTGACTTTTCATAAGTTTTTTTAACAGCTTTTATTATTTTTCCTCTTATTCCTTCTTCTTCGAGAGTAAAAATCCCCTCAGCAGTCGTTCCTTTTGGAGACATTACATTATCTTTTATATCTGAATATTTTTCATCTATTGCCGCAAAACTTCTAAATAAACCTTTTGTAAGCTCAAGCGCCTTATCTCTTTTTAGTCCGATATAAACACCTCCGTCGCAAAATGCCTCGGCTATTAGCGCAAGATATGCCGGCGAGCTTCCTATTATAGCGGTTGACATATCTATTTCGTCATCGTTTTCCATCCAAACAGTAGTGCCTATTTTGGAAAAAATCTCTATTGCGGTTTTTTTTGCTTCAATATCGCCCGTAATAACTGTGGTAGATGCTTTATATTTAGCGGCGATATTAGGCATTGCCCTTATATACGATTTAGCTTTAATTCTTTGTAATTCTATTAACGATTTACCTGCAAGTATGGAAATAAGAATATTCGCTTCTCCTCTGATTCTCATAGAAACTTCTTGAAGAGCATAGGGTTTTATCGTAAGTAATATAGTTTTATTGCTTATATCAAAACCGTTTAATTCGAAATAATCACAATTATGCTCTTTTGAAAAACTTTTTAATTTTTCAATATTCCTTCCTACTACGCAAAAATCAATTTCATCTTTTAATCCTTTGGCAATGGCTTTTGCCATCGCACCGTAACCTAATATATATATCATAATATATTCCTTGCAAAATTTTTCAAAGGTTCGGTTAAGCCGTATCCTTGTTTTTCAAGTATTATTTGCCCCATCGTGTTTTTATCCATATTAAAAATAAGCGGCGCCGCAAAATTAACGGTAGATTCTATAAAAGGCTTATTTACTATCATTGTATTCAATACCAAAAAATTACTGTTTTTATCTATTTGTAACTTTTTTTGATCAGGCTCGGATATTTCGAAATCATAATCACTTCTAATTAAAAAAGGATTTATAAGTGTAAAAGTGACGTCGTTATGTTTTAACGTATAAAAATTTTCATTTATTTTTTTCAAATCATATTCTTTAATATTTTCAAAGCCGAGTATGGGCAAAACCACTTTAAATGTCATTTTTTTCCTTTTTATAAATACCCAAGTTGGTTATCTTTTTAATTAAGATTTTTTAGATGATATAATTATAACAAAAAAATAAAATTTTCGATTGAAAATATAGAATAAAATTAAAAATGCTAAGAAATGTTTTTCAAAATGATATTTTTTAGTCTTGAATATGTAATGAAAATTTTGATTGTTATACCATCACCAAAAAAACTTCTTACAATTTTCACACTTTCACCACTTTCACATTTTCACATTTTCACACTTTCACCATTTTCACCACTTTCACCAAAACCTACAAATAGTGAAAATGGTGAAAATGTCAGATTTGTTTTGTTTTTTGGTATTATTTTAAATTATGATAAAATTTCACAAAATTTACAAAGGATTAAAATGGCGAAACTTGTGCTTGTCAGACATGGGAAAAGCGAATGGAATAAACAAAACAGATTTACCGGATGGATTGATGTTGAACTTGCTCCGGAAGGAATTGAAGAAGCTAAAAAAGCCGGTGCTAAGCTTAAAGAAGCGGGATTTGATTTTGATATATGTTTTTCAAGTTTCTTAAAAAGAGCTATAAAAACGGGAATTATAATACTTGAAGAACTTGATTTGTTATTTATAGACCATATCAAAGATTGGAGATTTAATGAAAGACATTACGGGGCGCTTACCGGACTTAACAAAGACGAAGTTAAAGCCGAGGTGGGGGAAGAAAAATTTTTACTTTATAGAAGAAGTTATGATGTTCCTCCTCCGTCTCTTAGTATTGATGATAAAAGACATCCGAGATTTGATCCTCATTATAAAAATTTCGCACCGGAACTTTTGCCAAGCACTGAATCATTAAAAGACAATCAAATAAGAGCAATGGCGGCTTTTCATGAAAGAGTAGCCCCTCTTCTTGTAGAAGGAAAAAACGTTTTAATTACAGCACATGGAAATACTATTAGAGGAATGGTAAAAGAACTTGACGGAATTAGTAATGAAGATATTTCTAAATTCGAAATTGCAACGGGAATTCCGAGAGTTTATGAATTTGATGAAGCTTTGCATATTAAAAACGTATATAATATTGAAAAATTATAGTGAATTTATAAGAGCGTAAGTATTAAAATGCGAAAATGTTTAAAACTTTAGTCGCTTCTTAATTTTCTGCTAAATATCCAACTCTTCTCTTCTCCTGGGCATTTCGGCCTTTATTAGCAATATCTATTAAAGGTTACAATTAACGTTTATTTTTTGTTATAATAACAGAAGAAAATTTCAAAGGAATTTTATGAAAAAGCTACTTATTGTGTTTTTGTATATAATTGCGCTATTTGCGGCACCCGCTACAAAAGAAGATATAAGAGAATTAAAAAGTGATATAAAGCTTATTTTGAATAAAGTTGATGAACTTGCTAAGAAAGTAAATGAAATAGATAAAAAAGTATATGCTAATTCTATAAAAATAGATATGCTTGAAAAAAACATGAATAAACGTTTTGAGCAAGTTGATAAACGTTTCGAGCAAGTTGATAAACGTTTTGAGCAAGTTGATAAACGTTTTGAAGATATGATAAATTATTTATGGATGATAAGCACAGCGTTCCTCGGGTTAACAGCGATAAGTATAGGATTTGCCGTATGGGATCGTAAAACGACTATAAAAGCGACGAAAGAAGAAATAGTGCAAGATATTAAAGTCAATAGATTAAAAGAGTTTATATTTGAACTTAAGCATCTTTCGCAAAATGATGTTGAGCTTGCAAAAGTGCTTAAAAGTTTTCATATATTATGATGTGATAGATAGATATTAAAATCTATTTTAATTCAATCAATACGGTATTCGGTATTAATCATATTTTTTATAAAATTAGAGTAAGGAAATATTATTGACAAATATCGAAAAGCAATGGCTTCAAAAGGGTATTATCTCCGAAGAACAATATCGAAAAGCTTTTGAATATCAAAAACGATATCCCGATAAAAAATTCGCAAATATATTGCTTGAATTAGGTTGTATTTCAAAAAAGGAATATTTGGAAAATCTTTCCGAACAAACAGGAATAAAATATATCGAGGATTTAAAATATACAAAACTTAAAAACGTTAAAATTCCTATTAACGTATTGAAACAAATTCAATCCGTTCCTATTGAAATCAAATATGATAAAGTTGTGGTCGCTATGGCGGATCCGCTTGATTGGAACGCTCAAGCTATTATTAAACGATTTTTTAACGATAAAAAGTTGGAAGTTTTGTTAGCTTGTAAAGATGATATCGCAAAAATAATAAAAAAAATACAAGATAAAGAAGAAGTAAAAGAGATTTTAAACGATGTAAAAAAAGAGCTAAAAGGTGAAAAAACAAAATTCGACGAATCGGCCGTTATGAGGCTTATTAAATATATTTTGGCACATGCCGTTAAAAGAAATGCAAGTGATATTCATATAGAAGCGGAAGAAAACGAAGCCAAAGTTAGAATTAGAATATTCGGGACGCTGTATGAATTTTTGGATTTCGACGAAGAGATATTTTATGCGATAAATTCTAGAATAAAATTGCTTTGCGCTTTAGATGTAAGTGAAAAAAGAAAACCTCAAGATGGTTCTTTTTCAATGCAATTCGAAAAAAATAAGTTTGATTTTAGAGTTTCTACTCTTCCTACGATATGGGGTGAAAGTATCGTTATTAGAATTCTCGATAAAAGAAGTATTTTAAAAAGTATCGACGAAATAGGTATAAGCGAAAAAAATTTAAGCCTGTTAAAAAAAGCACTTTTAAAACCGAACGGAATTTTTTTGGTAACGGGACCTACAGGAAGCGGTAAATCCACTACGTTATACGCCGCACTCAACGAAATAAATAATAGCGATAAAAAAATAATCACCGTAGAAGATACGGTAGAGTATAAGTTAAGGGGTATTCAACAAGTTCAAGTAAATTACAAAGTGGGTTTGACTTTTGTAAACGTTTTAAGAAGCGTTTTAAGACAGGATCCGGATATTATTATGATAGGAGAAATTAGAGACGCCGAAACGTTGAAAATTGCGATTAAAGCTGCTATGACCGGACATTTGGTACTTTCTACGCTACATACGAATGATGCGATAAGCGCTATTAATCGAATGATTGATATGGGAGCGGAAGCGTTTTTGGTTGCAACTTCTTTGATAGGCGTAAAAGCGCAAAGACTCGTTAAAAAAATATGTCCTTATTGTAGGAGCGTAGATAAACCCTCCGATGCTTACTTAGAACCAATAAAAGATATTTTGCCTACAATGCCTACCTTTTACAAAGGAAGAGGATGCGAAAAATGTAATATGACGGGATTCGTAGGACGGGTGTTGATTAGCGAAATATTTTTAAACGATGACAAATTGGAGTCTTTTATAACTAAAAATAAAGAAAAATCTCAAATATCGTTTTATTTGAAAGAAAAAGGCTTTAAAACGATGTTTGAAGACGGAGTTTCAAAAGCTTTAAGAGGTATTACGACATTGGAAGAAATTTACAAAGTCGCTCAATTATGAAATATTTTAAAATAACTTTTTTACATAAAGGACAACGGAAAGATATTGTATTGAAATCTCGAAATAAAACCGAGGCTGTTATCGAAGCTAAAAAACTCTATAAAGGTTTGCTTATTGCGATAAAAGAAATTTCTATGCCGTTCGAAGAAAAAATAAAAATATTTCAAAGCATTCTAAAAAGCGAAACGTTTAATAAAAAATTGGATTATCCTTGTTATATTTCCTCTTTGAAACAATTATCCGTTTTGATTAAAGCCGGAATATCTTTAAAAGATGCGTTGGAAGATATAGCGACAAATACAAAAGACAAGTTGATTAAAAAAATATTTTTAACCGCTACGCAAGCAATTGATAGCGGTAAATCTTTATCCGATGTTTTTGCAAAATACATACATCAACTTGGAAATATTTCTTTAGTAATGGTGAAACTTGGCGAACAAACGGGAGATTTAGTAACGGCTCTTGAAAATCTCGTTAAAATTTGCGAAAGTATTTATGAAAATAAAAAAAAGATATCGAAATCATTAAGATATCCGATAATCAATTTAATCGCTATTATTGCAGCTTTTAGTTTTTTAGTATCGGTAATCGTTCCTAAGTTCGAAGTAATATTCGAGCGATTAGGTGCGTCTTTGCCATTTCTCACCGTTACTCTTTTGAAAGCGGAACATATTTTGTCAAATTACGGATTATTAATATTGATTTTGTCGTTTTCGTTCGTAATTGCGATAAATTTTTTTTATAAAACCTCTATCGAATTTAAACGTAAAACAGACTTTTTTTTATTAAAAACATATTTAGTAAATAAAATCATACTCTTTTCTTCATTGTCCGGATTTTTAACCGTATCCGCTTCGTTGTTAAAAAACGGAATACCTCTTATAAAATCTCTTGAGATTAGTAAAGATATCGTAACTAACGAAATTTTAAAAAATAAAATCGAAAGAATTATTGAAGGAATTAATCAAGGAAGAAATTTAACGGAAATGTTTGCCGAACAACAATTGGTTAATTTTGTAGCGCTTCGTATGATTAGTGCCGGAGAAGAAGCGGGAGAGCTTGATTTAATGCTTGAAAATGCCGCTTCATATTATGAAGAAAAATTACAAAATACGACGGATAATTTACAATCGGCGATAGAGCCGATAATGTTAGCCTTAATAGGCGCTTTAATATTATGGATAGCTCTTGGAACTTTTTTGCCTATGTGGGATTTTGCAAATGTGCTTAGAAATGTTTAAACTTTATATTTACTATTTATACACCATTACCAAAAAATTTCTTACAATTTTCACATTTTCACCACTTTCACATTTTCACACTTTCACCACTTTCGCCAAAACTTACAAATAATGAAAACAGTGAAAATGGTGAAAATGTTAGATTTGTTTTGTTTTTTGGTATTATTGGAATCTTTTTTAATTAGCTTTGCTAAACCAACTTTTTACCTTATCTATCGCTTCTTCAAGAATGCTTTTATGTTTGGTAATTTCCCCTCCGAAACTTTTGTGAAGTTTTTCAAGAAGATCGCGTTGAGTATCGTTTAATTTTTTAGGATATGCAATATTTAGTATTGCTATCAAATCTCCCTTATATCCGGTATTAGGATCTACAATTCCTTCATTTTTAAAAATTAATTTCGTGTTATCTTTCGTATGCGGTTTTATTTGAATTTCCTTTTCTCCTTCGAGCGTAGGAATTTTAACGGTATCACCGAGTATTGCGCTTGTGAAAAATATCGGCACTTCCACTATTAAATTATTTCCTTTTCTTTTAAATATCTTAGACTCTTTTACGTTAAAAATAAGATACAAATCTCCTCTATAACCGTTTATATCTTTGTTACCTTTTCCTTTTACTCTCATTCTCATACCGTTATCGACACCTGCCGGTATATTGATGTTTATAGTTTCCGTTTGCGTTACGTATCCTTTGGCGTTACAAGCAGAACATTTTTTTGTAGTGATAAATCCCTTTCCGTTACATTGAGGACAAGTTTGAGATATTCTCATAAATCCGTTACCTACTACGATATTTCCGCTTCCGTGACAACTCGGACAAGTCTCTTTTTCTTCTGCTCCGCTACCTTTGCATTTATAACACAATTCAAAATATGAATTTTTTATTTCTTTTTGTATTCCATATACCGCTTCTTCGAATTCAAGATTGATTTCCATAGCTTTATCTATATCGTAAGGCATTTGAAATTGCGAGCGGGAAGCTCCGAATCCTCCTCCGAATATATCGTTAAACATATCGAAAATATCACTAAAATCAAAATCGGTTTTATAACCTCTTCCTTCTAATCCTTCTTTTCCATATCTGTCGTAAATAGCTCTTTTTTCGTCGTCACTTAGTATTTGATAAGCTTCGTTTATTTTTTTGAACATTTCTTCCGCTTCTTTATCACCAGGATTTTTATCGGGATGATATTTCATTGCAAGTTTTCTATATGCTTTTTTAATTTCTACCTTAGTAGCGTTTCTCTCGACTCCTAAGATTTCATAATAATCCAATTGCCCCTCCTGTTTTTTGATGGAATTATACCATTAATCTATAGTTTAAAATCAAAAAATTATACTAAAATATAGATTACACCAAAAAACAAAACAAATCTAACATTTTCACTATTTGTAAGTTTTGGTGAAAGTGGTGAAAATGTGAAAATGTGAAAGTGGTGAAAGTGTGAAAATTGTAAGAAATTTTTTTGGTAATGGTATTATTTAAATTATTAAACTATATTTTTTGTAATTTTTTTATATTATCCCTTGAAAAATTTAAAAAGAAAAAGTATAATAGAGCTAAAAATATAAAGGAAAGAGATGGATTTGCTTAGTAAATTAAATGCAAGGATAGACGATTTACTTAAAAATTATGAAGATTTGCAAAAAGAAAATGAAAATTTAAAATTGGAACTTCAAAACACCAAAGAATTATTAGCCAATAAAGATGCCGAAATTCTTGAATGTAAAGAGCAAATGGCACTTAAAGAATTAGAACTTGAAGAAGTGGTGAGTAAAATAGAAGCAATTCTTGGCAAATGAAAAAACTTTCGTTATCCGTTTTTGGTGAAAAATTCGAAATAGAGCTAGAAGATGAATTTTTCGATTTCGTCCGAGACGATTTGTTAAAAATACAACAACCCAAACCCAGAGAGCTTCTTTTTTTAGTGCTCAAAAACAAAAAAGAGCTTTTCGAAACTAATAAAAATATAAAAAAATTAATTGAAAAGCTTGATAATAAAAAACGGAGTAATTAGAAACTATGAAAAAAGCTTTTACTATTATAGAATTAATATTTGTAATCGTAATTCTTGGTATTTTATCAACAGTAGCATTGCCTAAGTTTATAGGGGTGGCGAATGAAGCGCATGAAGCTAATTTAAAATCGTTTGTAGGAACATTAAATAGAACGGTAGGTCCTGTTTTGTGGAGTAAAAGCTTTACGGAAGGAAGAAACGGTGCCATTAGAGATCTTGATATAAATTTATCTCTTTATACGGATATTCCTAAGGAATTAAGAGATATTAATAATAGTTGCGGAGAAAACACCTATAATGTAATAGGTGAAGCGAATGTAAGTGTAGCGGGATATGTTTATAAAATAGTTTGCAAAGACGGAAACGCTACGAATGCTCCTACATTCGGTTTAAAAAAAGATGATAATTGTATAGCGGGACGTTGCGAATAATGAAAAATTCTTTTACGATGCTTGAGTTGATATTTGTAATCGTCGTAATAGGAGTGCTTGCATCCGTAGCACTGCCGAGAATGTTTAGCGGTATAAACGAAGCTGAAATTGCAAAAATCAAATCCAACATAGCTACCGTCAGAGCGGCAATAGCTACTAAATACGGTAAAAATATAATACAAGGAAAAGATATTTGTCCTCAATTGGAAAGTATTAATGATACCGATAATAAATATCTCTTTGAAAACATATTGACATATCCGATTAAAAAATCTCTCAAATCCGTTAAATGGGACGGTAACGGAAGCGATTATAACGTTTCTTTTAACGGAAATATAATTACCTTTAAATACAAAAACACTACGACGGAAAATTGTAAATTCGAATGCCAGACGAATTGCGATATTATAGACGAATGAAATATTATAATATAGCCGTTATAAACACTCCTACCGTTTTTACGTATAAAAGTAATACTTCTTTATTTCCGGGAGATATTGTGGAAATAGAACTCAAAAACAAAAAAACGCTCGGATATGTGATTAAAGAAGTTGAAAAACCTTTCTTTGAATGTAAAGAGATTATTTCTAAAATATACTCTTTTTCTTCTAAAAAACAAAAAATAATAGACTTTATTTCCAAATACTATTTTTCAACTCTTGGAGAAACAGTAGAGCTTTTTTGTAAATGGAAAATTGAGAGCGGCGAATTGAAAATTAAACAAAGAGAAAAGCTTGATATAAGTATTGATATCATATTAACTCAAAAACAGCAAGAAGCTTATAAATTTTTACAACAAAAAGACGTAAGCATACTTTTTGGAGATACGGGAAGCGGTAAAACCGAAATTTATATAAAACTTATAGAATATACCATAAAAAAAGGCAAACAAGCTCTTTTTTTACTTCCGGAAATTGCCATTACTTCTCAAATGGAAAAACGGCTTAAAATTTATTTCGGCGATACCGTAGCTGTTTGGCATAGTAAGATTACTAAGAAAAGAAAAAAAGAAATAATCAAAGGTATTGCGGAAGGTAAAATAAAAATAATAGCTGGTGCAAGAAGCGCTTTGTTTTTGCCGCTTGAAGAGATAGGGATTATAATTGTCGACGAAGCGCATGACGATAGCTATAAAAGCGAACAAACTCCTAAGTATAACGCAAAAGATCTAAGTATCTATTTTGGAAAAATATATAATGCTAAAGTAGTGCTCGGAAGTGCTACTCCTCTTATAAGCGATTTGTATAAATTTCCTCATTTTAGGCTTAAAGGAACATATTATAATACGCAAAAAACCAGATATTTTCGCTCTAATTTTGACGAATGGACTATAAATAAAATAAAAAAAACTCTTCAAAACAAAAAACAAATAATAATCTTTTTGCCTACGCGCGCTAATTTTAAATATATGATATGCGCTAATTGCGGTAAGTCCGTTAAATGTCCGCAATGTGATGTTGCAATGAGCGTGCATAAACGTAAAAGAGCGCTTGTTTGCCATTATTGTAACTTTACGAAACCTATTCCTACGATTTGCGAATATTGTAAAAGCGAGGAGTTTATAAACGAAAGAAAAGGCACAAGCGAATTTCAAGAAATGCTTCAAAATCTTTTTCCCGAAGCCGTGATTGAAAAATTTGATAAAGACATAATAACTTCAAAAAGCAGAATCGACAAATTACTTAAACGATTTTCCGATAAAAAAATAGATATCTCAGTAGGCACTCAAATGTTAAGCAAAGGTCATGATTATCCCGATGTAGCGCTTTCTATCGTAATAGATATAGACTTTGTATTAAATAGTGCGGATTTTAGAGCAACGGAAAGAGCTTTTGCACTTGCAAGGCAAGTTGAAGGAAGAGCGGGAAGAAAAGAAAACGGAGAAGTGATAATTCAAACAAAAAATCCAGAATTTTTCGACAAGGATTACGAAGAATTTTTTAAAGAAGAGATTAATTTAAGAAAAGAGTTAAACTATCCGCCTTTTAGCAGACTTATAAAGATAGAATTTCAGGATAAAGATGCGAAAAAAACAAAAGAAAAAATGAATAAATTTTTACAATGTATTGGAAATATTCCGCAAATATTGGGAAGTGGGGAAGCTCCAATTTTTAAGATTAAAAACGTTTATCGCTATCATGTGCTGCTAAAAGGTAAAAATTTACACAAATTAATCTATCCTTGTGTTAATTTTGAAGAAATGAAAATAGATGTCGATCCGATTCATTTTTATTAGCGAAAGTTTTGTTGAAAAAAATTAATTTTGATAAATAACATCTATATCATCGGGAAAAATGGGCTTGAAAATTGAAGGTGCTATTTTTTTGGTGGATTGATTGCTAAATAATATTTCAACTTTGTTTCCTACATCATCCGTGTAATAGGCTTTTTTAAGAGTTTTATTATATTCGAAATATATTTTTTTATTGTTTAATGTTGCGATAAATGTGTTTTTGTGTATGTTTTTTGCTTTTTTGATAGCGTCGAAAAGATTTGTTTCGGTTTTTTTTGTAATCGTCACTTGTAAAAGATCCGGCTCATATACGTAGATTTTGTCGTTTATCCATATATCTTTTTCGTTCGGATAGGTGTATTTCCAAAAGACGCTTTTCGAATCGGTATAAACTTTACCTTTGTATATCAGCGTGCTTTTATCGGAATATATTTTTTGGACGAAATCCGCCGAAAAATATTTAGGTAAATTTAAAGCAAACAGATTAAATGTTAATAATAAATCAAATAAGATAATTTTCAATTCTACATTTTTAATTCTCAATCTCCATTCTCCATTCTCAATTATTTTATGTTATTATAACAAAAAACTTTAATAAAGGCTTTTTTAATGGTTAAAACGATATTTAGAAAAATTTTCGGAACGAAAAACGACAGAGAACTTAAAAAATATTTCGCAAGAGTAAAAGAAATTAACGCTCTTGAAAAAAAGTATGAAAAATTAAACGATGAGGAATTAAAAAGCGAATTTGAAAAAATAAAAACTCAAATTCTTGAAAAAATTAAAAACAATTCAAACGAGCAAGAAGTATTAAACGAGCATTTAAACGACGTATTTGCAATGGTTAGAGAAGCAAGCAAAAGAGTGCTTGGTATGAGACATTTTGACGTGCAACTTGTAGGAGGAATGGTGCTTCATGAGGGAAGAATTGCAGAAATGAAAACGGGTGAGGGTAAAACTCTCGTAGCTACACTTCCGGTCGTATTAAACGCAATAGTGGGCAAAGGTGTTCATGTTGTTACCGTAAATGATTACCTAGCACAGCGTGACGCTAATGAGATGGGCAAACTTTATGAATTTTTCGGATTAACCACCGGTTGTGTAGTTGGAGGTATGGAAGATTACGAAAGAAAAGCCGCATATGCTAAAGATATTACTTACGGGACTAATACGGAGTTTGGATTTGATTATCTTAGGGATAATATGGTTTTTGATATAAACGATAAAGTCCAAAGAGGACACTATTATGCGATTGTGGATGAGGTTGATAGTATTTTGATTGACGAAGCGAGAACTCCTCTTATTATTTCGGGACCTGCGAATAAAAGAGTGGAAGATTACGTCCGAGCCGATGAAGTTGCCAAAAAACTTGAAATTGAAAAGCATTTTAAACTTGATGAAAAAGATAGAGTCGTGCTTTTAACGGAAGAGGGGATTAAAAAAGCCGAAGAGCTTTTTGGAGTGGATAATCTATATACTCCAGACAACGCTATTTTGGCTCATCATCTTGATCAAGCGCTCAAAGCTAATTATCTTTTTCAAGAAGGTAAAGATTATATCGTTAGAAAAGGTGAGGTATTAATCGTTGATGAATTTACGGGTCGTATAGCAGAAGGCAGAAGATTTAGCGAAGGACTTCATCAAGCTCTTGAAGCCAAAGAAGGCGTTGAAATTCAAGAAGAATCCCAAACGTTTGCCGAAACTACTTATCAAAATTATTTTAGACTCTATAAAAAACTTGCCGGTATGACAGGAACGGCTCAAACGGAAGCGACCGAATTTATAGAAATTTACGGACTTGAAGTTATTTCGATTCCTACCAATAAACCGGTAATAAGAATTGACAAAAACGATTTAGTGTTTAAAACCGCAGAAGAAAAATTTGAAGCCGTCGTTAAAAAAATAAAATCTCTTCACAAAAAAGGTCAGCCCGTTCTTGTAGGGACCACAAGCGTAGAAAAAAGCGAATACTTAAGTCGCTTACTTAAAAAAGAAAAAATCCCTCACACCGTCCTTAATGCAAAAAACCATGAAAAAGAAGCGCATATTATCGCAAATGCCGGTAAAAAAGGCGCCGTAACCGTGGCTACTAATATGGCGGGTAGGGGAGTCGATATTAAAATAGACGACGAAGTCCGTTCTCTCGGAGGTCTTTATATTATAGGAACGGAAAGACATGAAAGTAGAAGAATTGATAATCAGCTAAGAGGTCGTTCGGGGCGTCAAGGTGATCCCGGGGAAAGTCAGTTTTATTTATCGCTTGAAGACGATTTGCTTAGAATTTTCGGAAGTGATCGGATCAAAAACATTATGGACAAGCTCGGTATCGAAAGAGGCGAACATATCGATTCTAAAATTGTTAGCCGCGCAATAGAAAACGCACAGAAAAAAGTTGAAACTATGCATTTCGAGGCAAGAAAACACATACTTAAATATGACGATGTTGCAAACGAACAAAGAAAGGTTATATACGCTTTTCGTGATCAACTTTTAGATCCTAATTTCGATATCGATAACAAAATAGAAGAAATAAGAAGTGAATTTGTCGAATATATTATGGCGGAAGCAAATATTTTCCCTCATTCGCTTGAGGAGGATTTTGATATCGATAATTTAATCGCTCATCTTAAAGAATACACCGGAATTGATTTTAATAAAGAAGAACTTAGCGGCAAAGATTATGAAACACTAAAAGAGTATTTGATTGAAAAATTAAAAAAAGAATACGACAAAAAATTCGAAGAAGCCGCAGAGGATGATAAAAACAGAATCCAAAGACAAGTAATGCTTCAAGTGCTTGACGAGAGCTGGAGAGATCATCTGTATATGATGGATATACTAAAAACGGGTATAGGACTTAGAGGTTATAACCAAAAAGACCCTCTTGTGGAATA
>CAYSKX010000005.1:0-1246 GCA_964431845.1 uncultured Nautiliales bacterium
TATCTCTCATATTCATTATTAGCAATTATTGTGCCTTTTTGCGTAAGGTCAGTTTATAATTCAAAATTATTTCATACCGGTTAAAACCGGCGTTGTGTTTTCAAACTTGGAACTCTGAACTTTTCACCCTTTTTCACGTTTTTCCGTTTCTTTATCGATTTTTTCCAATATCTTAACGCTTATCATTACCACTATTACTTCAAGCACGGCTGTAAATACGAGCACGTTAAACCAATAATCGTTTATAGTTTTATTTTGATGCGCGAGAGTTGCCGTTGCTATTAATAACGTAAGAGGTATGGAAAGAGAGAGTGCGAAAAGAATCGTTTTTTTTAGTCCGAGTATTTTATAAAAAACTCCAGAAGCCACTATTCTTATAATTATCATAACACTTGCAATAAAAAGAGAGTCTTTTATCATTTTTATGGAAATAAGCGATAAATTAAGCGAACTTCCCACATGAATAAAAAATATCGTAATTAAAAATCCGAATCCGAAGGGAGCGAGTTTATGCTCTAAGTCTTTGTTGTGCTCAAAAAATGTCGATATAAAAACACCCACAACAAACGCACCGAGCACTACATCAAGATGGACTTTCATTAAAAATGCAATCATAATAAAAAAGAAACTAAAAGCAATTCGCACATCCTGATGATATTTATCGACATCAGGCATTAAATAATGTTTTAGTTTCGGAAACCACCAAAATAAAGATCTCATCAAAAAAAACGAAACCGCCAAAAATATTAAAAATAAAAACAGTATCCCAATATTAAACAAAAGTTCTTTTTTAAAACCGAATTCAAAATATCCGCTAAGTATCGTTAAAATCAAAATAGAAATAAGCTCTCCCAAAACACCTATTTTAATTGCCAAATCAAGCCATTTTTTTTTACCTATTTCTTGTTGAATAGACACCATAAGACCTACTGAAATAAGCGGCATAATAATCAAAAACACTTTCGAAAATCCCAATACGAATACGAATATCACACTTGCCATATTTAGAAGCAACAAAAACAATAATCCTTTTTTAAATATCGATTTTTCCATTTTTAAAAGTTCTTTGATATTAACTTCCATTCCTGCAAGAAGCATTAAATATAAAAACCCTACTTCCGCAAGCAAATCAAACATTTTATCATGAGAAATAAGATGCACAGCGCTAAATAACGCACCAAGTGTTATTTCGACCATTGAAACGGGAAGTTTTAGCATATTGCTTAAAAATGGAGAGACTAACAAT
>CAYSKX010000005.1:1256-14697 GCA_964431845.1 uncultured Nautiliales bacterium
GGCTATTTGATATCCTTCTTTAATTAAAATTTCCAAATCTTTATCCGGTTTTTCTCCGTCGGTAGTTAAATAATCGCCTATTACGATTGAATTTGCCCCCGCTTTTAAAGCTTCTATATAATTTTCACCGAAAACTTTTTCCCTACCTCCTGCAAGCATTATTATAGATTCGCTAAATTCGCTTGCTATTTGTTTAATAATTTCAAGGGCGTATTTTTTGTTGTGAGAGGCTTTAAGAGGAAGGCTTTGATGCTCGATAAAAAAATTAACGGGAATTCCTTCGGGTTTAAGCGTTTTGAGCGAATTTATAAAACTGTTGATATCCTCTTTGCTCTCTCCTATACCGAATATTCCTCCGCAACACAGCCAAAGCCCTACGGATTTGATATTTTCGCATGTTAAAAACCTCTCATCCCATGAATGCGTCGTGCAAATATTCGGATAATGCTCACGACTCGTTTCAAGATTGTGATTATATATTTTTACTCCCGCTTTTTTTAATTCCTGCAATTTTTCCTTTTCGGCCGTGCCGTTACATGCTATTATCGTAATATCCACTTCTTTTAATACGGCTTTTGCGGCTTTGCATACGTATTCAAGTGTTTTATCATCAAGATCTTTACCGCTTGTAACAAGACAAAAACCACCGGCTCTATTTTTTTTGGCCAATTTCGCTTCATTTACTATTTCTTTTATCTCTTTTTTTTCATATCTTAAAATATTCGCTTTGTGTTTAACGCTTTGAATGCAAAATTTACAATCCTCATTACAAATTCCCGAGCGAATATTCGATATCGCACATAAATATATCGGTTTATGATTTAATATTTTTCTAAGTTTTTGTTTTAATATCGGTATGTTATATCTTAAAATTTCTTCGATAACACTTAATTTAACTCCTTCATAATCATGAGCGATAAAATTTCTAACGGCATAAGCGCCTTTTGAATCTTCAAGCAAATTATAATTTTTTAAAATATTTTCATCTATTTTATTTAATGTTTCTCCTATATTCATTAAAGCCATTAAAATTGCCAATTGTCCCTCTCTGTCGTTTAAAGCATTAGTTATAAAAGTGTGTCTATTTATAATAAATTCAATATCGTTAATCATTTTTAATATAAACTCCACTTTTGCTTTAAACACTTTTTAAGTCCTTTAAAATATATTTTTTTACAATTTCGTTCGGAGTATCATTGTTTATTAAATCAATTTTATACCCTATATTTTGTTCGAATATTTTTTTTATTTTTTCAATTTGCAAAAAATATTCCCACCCTTTATATTTTTTTTCGAAAAATTTTGTAGTGCGATATACTATATCAATATCGTTAAATTTTTCTCCTCTTGCAAAAGAACCCACTATTCCTATTATTTCAAATCCTTCGGATGAGAAAAGTCTTTTTAATCGTTTAAGTATTCGAACTACTTCTTCTCTCTTCATTATGGTTTCCTTCATCCAAACTCTTTAACTTTTGCTTTCCACTCTTTCGTTTTAATTTTTCTACAAAACAATGTTACTATATACTTATTTTTTTCTATATCGAGCGTCATACATGAAGAATATCCGGTATCCCTTGCGCAAACTTCTCCAGGATTTAGAATTAAGTTTTTGCCATTAAAAGTCATATCCACTTCATGTGTATGCCCGTAAATTATTATATCGGTATCAAGCGGAAACATATACTTAGGATAGTGCATAATCTTCCATGTTTTTTCGGCCAATTTAAAATAGTGCGGTTCATTTGTAAGATTATATTTATCTATAACGTTATACAAATGAAAATCGTTATTTCCTAAAACTGCCACATATCGGACGGGAACTTTATGTAAGTATTCAAGCACTTCCATTTCAACGATGTCCCCCGCATGCAATATAAACTCCACTTCATTTTCAAGCAATAAATCGATAGCCTTCTTCGCACGTCCCGTCTTTTTATGAGTATCGGAAATAATACCTACTTTCAAATTTTATCCTTTTTTTAGGATTTAGGATTTAGGTTTTAGGTTTGAGATTTTAGGTTATTTATATTTCTAAATCCTCAATCCTAAACCCTAAATCCTACCTTTTCCATTTTCCATTGAAATATTTTTCACCCCGCCACTTTTCAAGTAGCCGGGTTCGCTTCGCTTACTTTTCACTTCTCACTTTTCACTGTTCACTGTTCACTTTTCACTTCTTTGTGCTTACACTTAATACATTCATAAATATCTTTTTTCCTAAACGTTCTTTTGGCCATTAAATATCCACATTCGGGGCATTTTTTATTAACCGGTCTGTATTTTGAAATAAAATTGCATTTCGGATAATTACTGCAACCGTAAAATTCTCCTCTTCTTGATTTTCTTCGGACAATATCTCCTCCGCATTCGGGGCATTTAACATCTTCTAACACTTCCGGGGCGTTTAGAGGTTTGGTGTTTTTACATTTCGGATAATTGGTACATGCTAAAAATTCTCCGCTTTTGCCTCTTTTTATAACCATATCCGCACCGCATTTATCACATTTAACATCGGTCTTTTTTTCTTCATTGTTTTCGTCAATCGCTCTTGTATATTTACATTTCGGATAAGCGCTACAAGCTATAAATTCGCCAAATCTTCCTTTTCTTATTACAAGAGGCGCACCACATAAAGGACATGTTTCGTCAATAGGTTTCGCTATTTTTTGAGAAGGAATTTCTTTGTATCCTTTATCTATAAGCTCCATAAACGGCTCGAAAAATTCTTTCAAAATTTCTTGCCAATCTTTTTTGGCTTCCGCTACGCTATCAAGCATTTCTTCCATATTAGCCGTAAAGTTGGCATCTACGATTTTAGGGAAATGCTTTTCAAGCACTTCTATTACAGTAAATGCAATTTCGCTCGGATGCAATTTTTTGTCTTTTACTTCTACATAGTGTCTGTTTTGAAGTAACGTAATAGTCGGAGCGTATGTCGAAGGACGTCCGATTCCGAGAGATTCCAATTTTTTAATAAGACTAGCTTCCGTAAATCTTTCGGGAGGTTTTGTAAAATGCTGAGTCGCTTTAATTTCCGAAGGGGTTAATTTTTCGTTTTTTTCAAATTCCGGAAGCAACGTATTTGCGCTCGGTTTTCCGTAAACTTTATAAAATCCCTCAAACGTCAATTTTCTTCCGCTTATTTTAAATTCGCCTTTTTCGTTTGAAATATATATATTTTGCGTTTCGAATTTGGCATCTTTCATTTGCGATGCAAGAAATCTATTGAAAATCAATCTATATAATTTCAACTCGTCCGGTTTTAAATAGTTTTTAAGCTCATCCGGCGAAAGACGCACATCAACGGGTCTGATGGCTTCATGTGCTTCTTGAGCGTTTTGGCTTTTTGTGGAGTATTTTTTGGCTTGTGCGTATTCTTTGCCGATGTTTTGCTTAATATACTCCAAAGCGGCGCTTTGCGCTTCTTGGGCTATATTTAAACTATCCGTTCTCATATAAGTAATAATACCCGTTTCACCTACGGGAGTTTTAACGCCTTCATATAGTTTTTGCGCTATTTGCATAGTTTTTTTAGGACTAAATCCAAGTTCGCTACTTGCAACCTGCTGAAGCGTGGATGTCATAAAGGGTGCGGGTGATTTTACGGTAGTAGTTTTCGTTTCTATTTCTCGAACTACGTATTCGCAAGATTTCAATTCCTTAACGATATTTTCGGCTTCTTTTTCGGTTTTGATGTCGAATTTTTCAAGCTTTTTGCCGTTATATTTTATCAAATTACCTTCGATATTTTTAAAAATCCCTTCAATACTCCAATATTCCTGCGGTTTAAACGCTTTTATTTCCCTTTCTCTATCAACTACGAGTTTTAACGCCGCACTTTGGACTCTCCCGGCACTTAAGCCTTTTTGTATTTTTTTGTTTAATAAAGGAGAAAGTTTATAACCTACTATCCTATCAAGCAGTCTTCTTGCTTGTTGAGCGTTTACTCTGTTTATATCTATGGTGCGCGGATTTTGTAAGGCGTTTTTAATTGCACTTTTGGTTATTTCATGAAATACTATTCTCGGAAGCTCTTTTGGATTTTTGCCTATTACATGCGCTATATGATATCCTATAGCTTCTCCTTCTCTATCTTCATCCGTTGCTATATATATCGTTTTTGCTTTTTTCGCTTTTTCTTTTAATTCTTTTGCAATTTTTTGATGGTCCGTCGTTACCCTATATTCGGGAATAAATTTATTATCTTCTATTTTTATCCCGAAAGACGTCTTAGGCAAATCCCTAATATGCCCTTTACTTGCAATTACTTCATAATCTTTACCCAAAAAGTTTTTTATCGTTCTCGCTTTTGCCGGAGATTCCACTATAATTAAATTATTTGCCAAAACTATTACCTTTTTTTGTCGGTATTATACCAAATGTCCGCTAATGTAAAATGGGCAATGGAAAGTGGACAATAGAAATTATATTTATCTTTAATTTGTTTCTAACCTTACACAAAAGGCACAATAATTGCTAATAATACCATTGCACATATGTGCAAAATGATTTTTTTAGTTTTTTTATTTTTTTAACGAAATTTTTCAAATTTAGTGATTTTTTTATGGAATTATTTGGACTCATTTTTAGAGATTCAATTATAAAAATTTGCTATAATATTCAAAAAATTAAATAATACCAAAAAAACAAAACAAATCTGACATTTTCACCATTTTCACTGTTTTCACTATTTGTAAGTTTTGGTGAAAGTGGTGAAAGTGTGAAAATTGTAAGAAGTTTTTTTGGTAATGGTATAATATGACAAAAAAGCGGGGATTGATTCAGATGAGTTATAAAATAATTTTATATTCCAAAACATATAATACTAAAACACAAATTAAATCAGTTTTAAAACAATGAAAATAGTTCAATTATTACCCGAATTAAATGAAGGCGGAGTAGAAAGAGGTGTCGTAGAATTTAACAGGGAACTCGTAAAAAGAGGTATTGAAAGTTATGTGATAAGCAGCGGCGGCAAGCTTGTTGGGGATATAGAAGTAAACGGCGGCGTTCATATAAAATTTGACGTATGTTCGAAAAATATTTGGACGACTTTTAAAAGGGTTAAAAAATTAAAAAAGATTTTCGATCAAATAAATCCCGACATTATTCACGCTAGAAGCAGAGTGCCCGCGTGGCTTAGCTTTTATGCAAAAGGAAAAACACATTTCGTAACCACCGTTCATGGATTTTACAGTGTTAATAAATATAGCGAAATAATGACAAGGGGTGAGAGGGTAATATGTGTGAGCAATCCTATAAAAAAATATGTTTTGGAAAATTATAATACGGATGAAAATAAATTAAAGGTAATTCACAGGGGTGTTGATTTTGAAAAATTCAATGAAAACAGTCTTGATTTTAATTTTATAGAAGAATTCAAAAAAAAGTATAATTTAAAAGAAAAATTTATAATCAGCTCCGTAGGCAGAGTTACGCAGCTAAAAAACTATGAAACAGTGATAAAAGCCCTCTCACAGCTTAGTAAGAGGTATGTATTGCTTATAGTCGGAGGTGTGAGGGAAGATAAAAAGGAGTATTTTAATTATCTGCAAAGTCTAGTTGAAAGGCTGGGGCTGAAAAAGAGGGTCTTTTTTACCGGCTCAGTTTCAAAAATTGCGGAAATTTACCGGTTAAGCGACATTATTGTAAGCGCATCTAAAAAACCCGAGAGTTTCGGAAGAAGCCTTGTGGAGGCCATGGCTATGGATACTCCTGTCATTGCTGCAAATCACGGGGGAAGTTTGGATATAATTCCTTTTAAGGATATGCTGTTTAATCCTGCGGATTTTAACGAACTTGCATATAAAATAAAAAACTTTAAGCATAAAGAGTTTGATTTTAGAAGTTATGTAAAAGAAAATTTTTCGCTTGAAATGATGAGTGAAAAAATAATAGAGGTTTATAAGGAAATTTTAAAATAAGGAGATAAAAATGCAAGCCGTTGAATTTGAGGCACCTATAGAAAATGGAGTAGTTCATATTCCTAAAGAATATCAAGAAATTTATAAAATACCAAAAGCCAAATTTGTGGTAATATATGATGAGGTTTTAAAAGATGATAAGGTTCAATCCCAACTTGAAGAATTTAGAAAGCTTAGAAGTAAATCTAATAATAAAGTTATGGCTACATTAGATTTAATAACAAATATAGATGAAGAAATGTGTAATGATGGTATTCTTTGATACTAATGTTTTAATTTATGCTTTGTGTAAGAATGTTGATAATACCAAGCAGCAAAATTTATCTGTAAAAACATTTGAGGATGCAATTTTAAATAAAAAAGTTATTTTATCTGACCTTATATTGTGCGAATTTGCTTTTATTTCAAAAAAATTACAAGAAAATGAAAAAATTATAGAGAAAAATTTAAAATTTTTATCTCAATATGTAAAAAATTCCAATCAAAATGTAAGTAAAAGAATAATCGAAATTATAAACAAAACCAAATTATTTAACAGTTCGTTTGATATATTTCATCTATCCTTTGCGGAATATTATAATGCTAAAATGATAACTTTCGATAAAGGATTTAAAAAGCTAAAAAATATAGCTAAGATAGAAATTGATATAAAAGAAAATTTATGATATTAGATTTGATGATTGTAATATACAAAAAATTGAAGCTTTAAAAATTTTTGCTTGAAAATATAAGGAATGTATGAATTGATATATGCAATAATTTTGATTTTTATAGTTTTTTCATTGAGATATGCTTGGTGGAGAAGGACGGTAGATTACAAAAATCCCAGAATTTTAATGTATCATATGATAAAAAAACCTATAAAAAACGCAAAATTTAACAAACTCAGAGTAAGCCCCGAAAAGTTTGAAAGACAGATTCAATATCTTTTAAAAAAGGGGTTCAAATTTTTTACCATGAAAGAACTAATGGAAAATAAAAATAATTTACCCGAAAAATGTGTTGTGCTGACATTTGACGACGGATATGAGGACAACTATACAAACGCTTTTCCTATTTTGAAAAAATACAATGTTAAAGCCACAATATATCTGGTGGTTGACAGACACGACAGAGAATGGTCAAGCAATAAAAAAGCGCACCATAACAGCGGAGAGTTAAGAAAAGAGCCTAAATTAAAAGATAAACAGATAAAAGAGATGTTAAAAAGCAAACTTGTTGAAATAGGCTCCCACACCATAACCCATCCTAATCTGTTAAAACTTGATATGAATGAAAAAAGAAAAGAGATTATAAATTCGAAAAAAATGATTGAAGAGAGGTTTAATATAAACTGTGTCTCGTTTTGTTATCCTTTCGGGCTTTTTGACGAAAACGACGTTAAACTGGCAAAAGAGGCAAAATACACAAGTGCGACGACAACCGAAAAAGGAATAAGCCCTTTGGATGAAGATGAGTTTTTATTAAAAAGAATTGCCGTAAGCGGAAAAGATAATATTTTTGATTTTATGTTAAAAATAAGAACGGGTAAGAAGGGAATTAAGAAGTGAAAATTTTACAGTTTATCGCTTCCGAAGAATTAGGAGGCGCTGAGAGAAGTTTTTTAGAATTAACAAACGAATTGTTTAAAAATAACGAAGTGTATGCATTGATTTTTAAAAACTTTCCTTATAAAGATGAATTAAACTGCCCGATAATTGAAATTGATTCT
The DNA here is from genome assembly GCA_964431845.1 of uncultured Nautiliales bacterium. Taxonomy (GTDB): domain Bacteria; phylum Campylobacterota; class Campylobacteria; order Campylobacterales; family Nautiliaceae; genus Nautilia. The sequence continues at coordinate 8,895 of CAYSKX010000005.1, forward strand.
TATAATAGAAACAATCCCTTTTTATATTTTAAAATAAATAAAATTTTAAACCGTATCAATCCGGATATCGTTCATACACATTCGGCCAAAGCTACCGAAATAATGTATAGATTATGGAAAATAAAAAAATTTAATTTTATTGCCACTAAAAGAAATACGAAATTAAATAAAATTTTTGACAAAGTTCCTTTTGCAGTTGCAGTATCAAAAGAAGTATATGATCAAATAAACAATAAAAATAAAGCATTAATATATAACGGAATAAAACCTAAAAAAATATCATTTGTAGAAAAAGAAAATATTTTTACAATTATATCTATCGGAGCATTGAGGAAAATCAAAGGTTTTAAAAATTTAATTGAGAATGTCAGTCAATTGGATTTTGATTACAGATTGTGGATAGTCGGAGAAGGAGAGGAGAGAAAAGAACTTGAAGATTTAATAAAACGTTTAAATCTTGAGGATAAAGTAAAACTGTTAGGATATCGGGAAGATACTCATATTTTACAGGAAAAATCTCATCTTCAGATTATTAATTCCCGCAGGGAAGGGTTTAGTAGGGTTTTGATAGAGGGCTTTTTTTATTCGGATATTGTTATTTCTACGAAAGTGGCGGGAAGCAATGAAGTTTTAACGGATGATTTTTTATTTGATTTTGGGGATGTAAAAGAAAAAATAGAAGATGTTTATAAAAATTATGACAAATATCAAATCGGTTTTAAAAAGCTTAAAGATAAATATCAAAACATTTTAACACTTGAAAGAGTAGCGCAAGAGTATGAAAAATTATATAAGGAAATCGTAAATGTGTAGAATTTTAGGTTTTGTCGAAAATAATCCGGATAAAAAAAATTTAGATAATATGCAGGAGGTTTTAAAACCGGGAGGTCCGGATAATTATGGATTTTATCTTGATAGAGATGTTGCTTTAGGACACAGAAGACTTTCGATAATCGACCTTAGCCCTAATGCAAACCAGCCCATGGAATTTGACAATCTGGTTATCAGTTATAACGGGGAAGTGTATAATTTTAAAGAAATAAAAAACGACCTTAAAGAATATGAATTTAAAACAAATTCCGATACTGAAGTAATTTTAAAAGCGTTTCATAAATGGGGCACGGATGCGGTAAAAAGATTCAGGGGAATGTTTGCCATAGCCCTCTGGGATAAAAAACAAAAAAAACTTTTCCTTATCAGAGACAGAAACGGGGTTAAACCTTTATATTATTATTACGATGAGAAAGTGTTTATATTTGCAAGCGAAATAAAAGCTTTAGTAAAACATCCTAAGTTTCAAAAAAGAATAGATAAAAAAAGTGCGGTGTTATTTTTTCAGCTCGGTTTTATTCCGACACCGTATTCCATCTTTGAAAACTGTAAAAAATTAGAAAATGCTTCAATATTGGAATTTGACGGTAAAAATATAAAAATATCAAAATACTGGGATTTTTTAAAATATGCAACTTTACCGGAAATACAAAAAAGCGAAGAAGAGGTATTAGAAGAGCTTGAAAGCATTTTGAAAGATAGTTTTAAGCTTAGAATGATCGCTGATGTTGAAGTGGGGCTTTTTTTAAGCGGTGGGATTGACAGTTCTCTTTTAGCATCGATTTTATCGCGGGAATATAATCTAAAGACGTTTACGATAGGATTTAAAGATAAAAAATTTAATGAAGCGGATATTGCAAAAAAAACCGCTAAAATTTTACATACCGATCACACCGAATATTATTTTGATATATCGGATATGTTAAATCTCCTGCCTAAAATGGTTGAAATTTTTGACGAACCGTTTGCCGACAGTTCGATATTTCCGACATATTTGGTTTCAAAACTTGCTTCTCAACGTTTAAAAGTCGTTTTGTCTGCAGACGGAGCGGATGAGCTTTTTTGGGGATATCCTTCTAATTTTAAAAACGCAAGAAGGTATTATAAATATCAAAAATTCTTATTTTTAAAAAATCTGCTTTCAGTATTTGGAAACAAAAAAATTAAAAAAAAGTATTATATGTTGCAAAAAGATATGTTTAAATATAAACTTGCGACAAGGTATAAAATTTTTCCGGATGAATTTAATATACATGTGGAATTGAAAAATACTTTAAAATGCGACGAATGTTTAAAATGCGCTTTTTTATTTGATTATAAATATTTTTTAACGGATGATGTTTTAGTAAAGGTAGATAGAAGCACTATGGCTAATTCATTAGAAGCAAGAGAACCGTTTTTAGACCAAAACATTGCAGAATACGCTTTAAGGCTGCCTTCTTCTTTGAAATACAAAAACGGTAAAACCAAATACATTTTAAGAAAGCTGTTATCAAAATATCTTCCCGATGAAATAGTAAATCTGCCTAAAAAAGGATTTTCCATACCTATTAAATATTGGCTCAGAAACGAACTGAAAGAAAATGTGTTAGAAGTTATAAATAGCTCAACTTATCTTGATACTCTTTTAAATAAAAACAAAATAATCGATACTTTTTATAAAACAGGAAACAGAACCTCGGAAGTATGGTCTATGTATGTGTTTAATCTATGGTATGAAAAGTATGTCAAATGAATATACTGGTAATAAAAGACAACAAACCCGGACATTACAATCAAAGCGAAGGGCTGGTTTTATCGTTAAGGGAAATATATAAAAACATAAATGTTGAATATGTGCAAGCCGAAATAACAACATCTCTAAGACGCGAAATTTTAAGAAGGTTTTTAAATTTTTTTCCTTTTTTATTTAAAAAAGAGTTTAGTAAAAAATTTATTCCCTTTTTTTATAAAAAATTTTCATTCCCTCAAAAAAAACCCGATATCATTATTTCAACCGGCGGGAATTGTTCAAATTTGAATGTATGGTTTAAATATTTATATAATGCTAAAAATATATTAAACGGCAATTTAAGAGGTCTTAAATGTTTTCATTTTGATATTGTGACCACAGTTATTGATTTAGGCTGTAAAAATCAGATAATTTTGGATGTGGCGCCTACAACAGTTAGGTTTTGCAATCAAAAAGAAGAAAATTTATACGCGCTTTTAATCGGTGGGAATGGAAGCGGTTATATTTATGATAAAAATTTTTTTGTAAATTTGGCAAATTTTGTTAAAAACGTTTCTAAAAAAGAAAATATTAAATGGCTGATTACTACATCCAGAAGAACTAAAATAGAATATGAAGAATTTTTATATGAAGAATTAAAAGATTACAGTGAAGAGTTTGTCGCATATAATAAAAATCCAAAACCCGTGGTTAAGGAATTTTTATGCAAAAGCAAAAAAGTTTTTGTAACAGAAGAGAGTGCAAGTATGATTAGTGAAGCTATAGCTTCAAAAAAACAGGTTTACACATTAAAGCCAAAAATTGTAAAATATGATAAAAAATACACACCCGTATTGGAAAAGTTTGAAAAAGACAAAAAAATTTGCAGAATTGATATGGATAATCCGAAAATGTGCGAAACATTTAATTTAATTGAAGATGAGGTTTATAAATTAATTGCACAAAAACTAAAAGCCGTTTTGAGAGGGAAAAATGATTTATAATTTGTTTTTTAGCACAATTTTAACGGTTTTGATGATAGGAGCGGATTTTATATTTAAATTAAAATACAAAAACTATATACAGTGGCATAAAAAGCTGCTTAAGGATATAGGGGGTATTTTTTTAGTAAATTTATTAATTTCATTTATACCTTCGTTTCAGACAAAATTTATTATTTATACGGTAATTTTTTTACTGATTTTTATCCAGCATTTTCATTATACGTTTTTCAGGTCGTATATTATGCCTTATGAAATTATTTTGCTTTTTGAAGAAGGTGAAGAGATATTTTTAACTCTTAAAAACACCCTTAAATATATGCTTTTTCCCGTAATAATATTTGTTTTAGCTCTTTTTTTAACATATATGACATTAAAGTTTTTTGCTTGTAAATTAATATATTTTCAATATGCCGGAGTGTCATTTTTTGTTTTGTTGGTTATAGGGCTTTTGTTAATAGGCAAAGACAAAAGAGAAAAATTTTTACCTCAACGCTATTTTTCTTCCATAAAGAACATTATCTATTCTTTTGCCTATTTTTTATTTAGGGAAATACCCAAACTTTTTGTCAAAACAAACAAAAAATTTATACCTTACGAAGTGAAAAAATTAAATAACGCTCTTCCGAATACAGTTATAGTGATTATGGGGGAGAGTTTGAGTTCTAAAAGAATGTCGCTTTTTGGCTATAAAGAAAAAACCACCCCTTATTTGGAAAAAAGAAAAGGGCTTATTTATAAAAAGATATTTTCATCCGCAACCGTTACGAAAACATCGGTGGTGGAATTTTTCAATATAAGAAGAGAACCTGAAAACATAGAGCATCTCATTCATCAAAACTGTAACCTGTTTAAACTTGCCAAGTCGCAAGGGTACAAAACGCATTATATCACCACCCAGAAAATTAACATTTTAGGCAATTATATAGGCGACTGTGACGTGGTAATGTCCGATAAAGATTTTAATAAATCGAAATTATATGACGAAGCGCTTGTTGAATATCTGAAAAAAGTGGATTTTAATGAAAAAAATTTTATCGTATTGCATCAGAGAAATTCGCATTCACCGTATGAAGACAACGTCCCCGAAAAATTTTATAAATATAACTTCAAACACAAGGATTTTCATAAATATATGCTTAACAGTTATCTTAATTCGGTGTTATATACGGATTATTTATATGATAAAATTTTTGATATTGTGGATGGTTTACAAAAAGAAGCTGTTGTTTTTATAACGTCTGATCACGGTGAAATGCTCGGGTTTGAGGATGAAAAAGGACAATACGGTCATACTGTTTTGGATTTTGAAGTGTTAAAAGTGCCTTTGATTATTTATAAAAACAGACACTGTAAGATGGATTTTAATATTGAAAATATAATTTCTCACTATCAGTTTGCCAAGCTTATAGCTAATACGATAGGGTTTGATATTGTAAATAAAAACGAAGACGGTGTTTTTTATGCTAACGGAACGGATATAAGGGGAAATCACGGATATTTAAAATACACTTTTAAGGATTATTATGAAAAATATAGCAATATTAATAACTAATTTGGCGGGAAGCGGGGCGGAAAAAGTTGCGCTAGAACAGGCGAAAATGTTTAATGAAGCCGGATATAACGTAAAATTGTTTTTACTGGACAATATTATTGATTACGATATAAGCGGATATAAATTTCAAATTATTCCGATAACAGATAAAAAAAACAAATATAAATGGCTTGGAAAAATCGGTGATTATATTTATGCCAAAATCTTGGAAAAAAAATTTAAAGAATTGAACTTTACTCCGGATATACTGTTTTCTCATTTGCCAAGAGCGGATAGAGCGGCTAAATTTATTGAGGTAAATAAATATTTTATAATTCATATGTCTTACAAAGAAGAATTAAATAAATTTCCAAAAAAAAGAGCGAATAGAAAATTAAAACTTTACAGAAGCATTTATAAAAATGAAAATCTGATTACCGTTGCAAAAGCAATTGAAAAAGATCTGGATGAACTCAAAATTAAATACAAAAGCGTTAGGACTATTTATAATCCGTTTGATTTCGAGAAAATCAGGAATAAATCCGATGAAAAAATAGAAATCGGTTTTGATTATATAATTTCTCCTAATGCCTTTAGGGTACAAAAAAGATACGATGTATTGCTTGATGCTTTTAAACTGGTAAAAAGCGATATAAAACTGCTTATATTATCAAAATATAACGAAAAACTGCAAAAAATGATAGATAATAGAGGATTAAGCGATAG
>CAYSKX010000006.1:0-12251 GCA_964431845.1 uncultured Nautiliales bacterium
TTCACACTTTCACCACTTTCACCAAAACTTACAAATAGTGAAAATGGTGAAAATAGTGAAAACAGTGAAAATGGTGAAAATGTCAGATTTGTTTTGTTTTTTGGTATAAAAATAATTAATCCACTTTTTCATAATATCGACTAAATAGGGAGTTGAGGTGCTTAGGAGAAGAAGTGCTGAGGATGGAGATTTTCCGTTTTCCGTTTTTGGTTTTCAAATTTCCAAATGTGTCGGTTCGTGCGAATTAAATAAAAATATTATCAATAAGCCTCGTTTCTCCTACTTTCGCCGCAATAAGTATGATTGTGTTATTTGGAATTACTTTATTTATATAATTAAAATCTCTATCTACAAAAGCGATATATTGTAATTCGTCAACGTCGAGAACTTCAAGCATTTCTTTTTTTATTTCTTCTATGTCGTATATTTTTGAGGAGAGTTTTGCCGCTCTTTTGAGGGATTTGCTTATGCTTAAGGCTCTTTTTCTTTCTTTGTCGTTTAAATATATATTTCTGCTTGAGAGCGCTAAGCCGTCTTTTTCTCTTTTGGTTTCGCATTCTATTATTTCTGTATCGAAAAAGAAATTATTTACCATTTGCTTGATAAGGTATAACTGTTGAGCGTCTTTTTTACCGAAATATGCGCGGGTAGGGCGGATGATATTAAATAGTTTATTTACTACTTGCAATACGCCGTCGAAATGTCCCACTCTATTGAATCCTTCGAGAATATAGCCTTTGACTTTCGGGGCTTTAATCAAGACTTCGTCGTTTGAATACATGTTTTTACTGCTTGGGGTAAATACGGCATCGACTCCTGCGCGTCTGCATATCTCAAAATCCGCTTCAAGCCGTCTTGGGTATTTATCCAAATCTTCTCCCGGTAAAAATTGAGTCGGATTGACGAAAATTGAAACTATTACGTAATCGTTTTCGCTTCTTGCTTTTTCGATTAGGCTTAAATGTCCTTCATGCAACGCTCCCATAGTCGGGATGAAACCTATATTTCCTTTGAGTGTTTTTCTGAATCGAACGGTTTCTTGAGGAGTTTTTAAAATTTTCATTATAAACCTTTTTTTGATAAAATTATATTATAATTAAAGGTGAAGACGGAAGGATGAGAGTTGGAGGAAAAATGAACAATGTAAAATGTAAAATTTCCGTTTTCCGTTTTCGGCTTTCTGAATGTAATGCCGGTTTTAACCGGTAAAATTTAGTTATATTTAGTATTCAACGCTCATATTGAAACGTTGTAAAAGGTAAAAAATGCGTGAAAAATATATATACAAAATAAAAAATTTAAAAAGAAAAGTGGATTTGATTGATGTAACGACTTTAAATTCAATTGCAAAAAAATATATGCTAAAAAATAAAATTGATGTGTGAAAAAATAGAGTTTATCTTGCAAAGAATCGAGTTTATTTTTTGTAACTATTCAAAAAACGAACTATGTAACAAAAGCGTTAGAAGATGAAATAGTTTATAGACTTGCAATATTAATGCATTTGTCTCAAATCGGAGAAGAATTAATAAAAATTGACGAAAGAGTTTTAAAAGAAGCGGAAATATTAGAAGATGCGAAGGGAGCTTATGATGTTCGAAATTTTATTGCGCACAATTATGAAGGAGTGAATTTGGCTTTGATTGAAAGAATAATTAAAGAAAAATTACCTATATTGAAATTGAAATTAGAACAATTATTTCACAGAAAGTGTAAAGGAGTATAATTAATGGACGCATACGAATACGGTGAATTAATAAAGGAACTTGAAAATAAAATAGCAAATATCGAATCGATATTAAAACCGGATAAATTACGCTCAAGACTTGAAGAAATAGAGGCTTTAGAAAATGATCCGAATTTTTGGAATGATCCGAAAACAAGCGCAAAGGTTCAAAAAGAAAAAAATATCATTTTAAGAAAACTTGAAAAATACGAAAAAGCAAAAACGGCGCTTCAAGACAACAAAGACATGTTTGAACTTGCCGGTATGGAAGAAGACGAAGAAATGTTAAACGAAGTGTTTGAAGATGTTAGGAAGCTTAAGAAAGTAATAAGAGATTTGGAAATTGAAGTAATGCTAAGCGACGAAAACGATGCAAAAAACGCTATTCTTTCCATTCATCCCGGAGCCGGCGGGACGGAATCTCATGATTGGGCGAGTATCTTATACAGAATGTATCTAAGATACGCCGAAAGAAGAGGTTGGAAAGTCGATGTTTTGGATTATCAAGCGGGTGATGAGGCAGGGATAAAAGATGTGAGTTTTCTCGTAAAAGGCGAAAACGCATACGGATATTTAAAAGCCGAAAACGGAATTCACAGGCTCGTAAGAGTTAGTCCTTTTGATAGCGGAGGAAGAAGACACACTTCATTTGCAAGCGTTCAGGTTTCACCCGAAATCGACGATGATATCGAAATAGAAATAGACCCGAAAGATATAAGAATAGACGTATTTCGCGCAAGCGGTGCGGGAGGTCAGCATGTCAACAAAACCGAAAGCGCCGTTAGAATTACGCATATTCCCACAGGTATCGTCGTAGGATGTCAAACCGACAGAAGCCAACACAAAAATAAAGAAATGGCTTTTAAAATGCTAAAATCAAAACTTTACGAGCTTGAGCTTGAAAAAAGAAAAGCCGAAGAAGAGGGCAAACCAAAAGACGAAATGGGCTGGGGATATCAAATCAGAAGTTACGTTTTGTTCCCGTATCAACAGGTTAAAGATAATAGAAGCAATAAAGCCTACTCAAAAGTTAATGATATACTTGATGGAGATTTAGACGAAGTGATTGAAGATGTATTAATTAGCGAGAAGGAAAAGAGTGGGGGCGTATGATAAAACTTTAAGAGAACTTTTTCAAAATATACCGGTTAAATTAATTCAATTGCTAACGGGTCAAAAAATAAGCAAATTGATAGATTCGCATTTTCCAAAAGTTGAAGAACGTGAAGCCGATTTAGTTGTCGAACTTGAAAACGGTGAAATTTTTCATTTAGAAATTCAATCTAATAATGATAAAAATATGCCAAGAAGAATGCTTTATTATGCTTTGGCAATTGAAAAATTATATAAAAAATTTCCAATTCAAACGGTTTTGTATGTCGGTATTGAAAAAAATAATATAAAAAATTTTATCAATTTGCCAAGATTAAAGTATAATTATAAGGTTGTTGATATAAAAGAAATAAACTGTAATATATTAATTGAAAGCGAGTTTATTGAAGATAATATTTTGTCAATACTTTGCAATATTGAAAATTCCGATAAATTTTTTGAAAAATTAAATAAAAAATTGATATACTTAAATAATAAACAAAGGGAAGATTATTTAAGAAAATTGATAATTATCTCAAGACTTAGACCAAATATTTATGAAAAATTTAAAAATTACTATAAGGAGCATAAAATGCCTTTTACTCTTGATAAAAAATATGATCCATTATACAAAGAAGGATGGAATGAAGCATGGAATGAAGCATGGAGTGAAGCGTGGGATGAAGCTGAAAAAAAACGAAAAATAAAAGATGCTTTAATTGTAATTAGTAAATTCGGAGTTTCAATTGATGAGGTTGTAAAAGAATTTAATATTCCTAAGGAAACTATTTTAAAAGAGCTTAATAAAACATGAAAAAAGCGGTAACATTAATCGAACTGATTTTTACTATTGTTATTATCGGAGCTGTTTTTACGACCATACCGAAAATTATATATGTTAGCAATAAAAGTTTGGAATTTTCCAAAAAAGAAGACGCAATATTTAATATGATGGCGAAAATGATGGATATTTCGCTGAAAGAATATGATGAAAATAATACTAAAGATGATAGTGAAGGAGGAAGCGATATATTATTAAGCGGAAATGATTTATATCTTGATTGTAATTCAAGTACTGGTTATAGAGTAGGAGGGTTTAAAAGCGGTAGAAATTGTAAAAACGGTTTACTTGAAAGTGATATTGGAGATGATGGAGATACGGTTTATGATGATATTGATGATTATAATGGAACTTCAGAGCCTGTAGAAAATTATAGGATAGAATATAATTTAAGTATTGGAGTTGGATATACGAATGAATGGAATGAAAGTTATTATACAAATGACGGTAACTTTTCATTTGATTTCAACAATATTTCAAACTATACTCCTCATACTAACATAAAAAGAATTCACATAGAAGTGTTGAACGATAAAAACGAAACAATTTCTTCGGTTAATTATTACAGTGCAAATATAGGGCATGCGCAAATTAAACACAAACCATGGGAATGAAAAATGGTGAAAGTGGTGAAAATGGTGAAAATGTGAAAATGGTGAAAATGTGAAAGTGGTGAAAATGGTGAAAGTGTGAAAGTGTGAAAGTGTGAAAGTGGTGAAAAATGTAACGCCGACTTTAGTCGGTATAAAAAAATGAACAGTGAAAAGTGAACAGTGAATAGTGAAAAAATCAGTTTTCCGAATGAATATGTTATAATTATACAAAAAGGCGATTTATGAACTATACGATTCCGAGAAATTTATTTGATGAATTGGTGCGAAACGTCGGCAAAGAGAGTGCAGAAAAGTTTGCGAACGTGTTTGAGAAGTTTTTGAATATTTTCGCTAAGGAAGTGGAAGAGAATATTATGCAAAAAAAAGAAAATCTAAAAGCCGAACTTTATAACGATTTGAGAAACGAACTTGCCACAAAAGAATTCGTCCGAGCCGAGATCAACGAAGTGAGAGCCGAAATACAAAAAAACAATCTGCTTTTAAAAGTATTAATAGGTATTTCGTTGTTTGCTATTACTCTTTTTAATCCGAACTTTGTAGCGATTGTGGAAAAAATATTTAAATAAAGGCAATTTATGAATTATACAATTCCTAGGAATTTATTTGATGAATTGGTGCGAAACGTAGGTAAAGAGAGTGCGGAAAAGTTTGCGAATGCGTTTGAGAAGTTTTTGAATATTTTTGCTAAGGAAGTGGAAGAAAGTATCACGCAAAAAAAAGAAAATCTAAAAGCCGAGCTTTATAACGATTTAAGAAACGAACTTGCCACAAAAGAATTCGTCCGAGCCGAGATTAATGATGTCCGAGCCGAGATTAACGATGTCCGAGCCGAAATACAAAAAAACAATCTGCTTTTAAAAGTATTAATAGGTATTTCGTTGTTTGCTATTACTCTTTTTAATCCGAATTTTGTAGTGATTATAGAAAAAATATTTAAATAAGGAGATGAAATAAAAAAAAGTTTTACCTTAATAGAAGCACTTTTTGTGATTGTTATTCTTTCTTTTGTTTTGGTAGGCGGATTTCAAATTATTGGTAAATTGTATATGCGTAATTTTATAGCTAAACAAACATCCGAATTTGAATTCGAATCACAGCAGGTTTTAGACCAACTCTCACAAATGCTTTATTATAGAATACCTCTTAGCACGATAGGATATGATTCTAATGATACGCATAATTTTAAATATATAGGTGATATAACGAATGAAGATACAAATTATACTGTTTTAGAATGGATTGGTTTTGTAAATGATGCTATGAAAGAAAGAAATTTAAGCGGTTTTATAGATATGGATGCGAGTAATAAAGATACTAAAACAATAGTATGTAAGGATTTTAATTATAGTTTTACGAAATATGTAGTTAATAATAAATTCGGTATTGATAAAGAGTTAAATGAAAGTGTGGCGATTGTTTTTGCGGGAAGTTTTGATAGGGGAGAAGAAAACGTTTTATCAAACGGAGAATATAATAATTCTTTCGGGTGGCATAATCATGAGCACAACGCAATATTTACGTTTAATAGTCATACATCAAACGGTAATGATACTAATTTAATATTAAACGAAAAACCAGCAAGAATTTATGAAAAATTTTATCTTGCCGATAGCGCTTATGCTATCGTAAGAAAACAAGAACTCAAAAAAAGCGATTGGAATTGTAGTGATTTAAACTATGACGAGTTAGATGAGAATGATTTATTATTATTTTATAACTATAGACCTTGGATAAAACATGGAAGCGAAAGCGAAACGTTTTGTGCCGATACTCAAGGATATTCTAGTGGAAACGTAACTATTTTAGCAAAAAACGTTACAGCTTTTAAAGTAAAAAAAATAAACTCTCACCTTGAACTTAAAATTACGTTTAATAAACAAAAAACCGATATTAATATCACGGTATCAAAACAAAAAGTTGCGTTTTGAGAATAAATTTAGATTAAAATTTTAAATTAATTAAGATTATTTGGATTTTGAATTTTTATTTTGAATTTTTAATTGAATGTTTTTTATATGAAGCAATTGATGAAGAGTTATATTTTTATTTCCGAAGAGATGGTTATAAATAACAAAATTAGCAATTACTTTTTTACCGTAATTTCTCGTTTCGTTATAAGGAATAAGTTCGATACTTAAAAAAGGTTCGTATTTTCCTTTGTATCTAAAATAATTCTTAACTCTTTTATTAACAAAACCTATTCCGGCATTATATGCATATGCAACCATTAAAGGATCTTTAAGCATAGAAAAAAGATATTTCAAATGTTTAGCTCCGAGCTTTATATTTTCACTATAATTAAATTGTTTAAATACATTAGAATGGTATTCTCTTATCAAAAACGGCATTATTTGCATCGTTCCTAATGCATAACTGCGACTGACACTAGCAGGAATAAATCTGCTCTCTTGTCTTGCAATAGCATATACGTATGATTTGAAAGTGATGTTTTTATCTTCATACATCGGTGGTGTTATGAAAAAATTATGAGTATAATTAAACGCTTTATCTAACACAAGCGCTTTTAAAGCGATACTTTTATTCGAATCAAGCTCTTTTGCGAATTTAAACAAATCTTTTCTTTTGTTAAATTCGTCATAAAATTTAAGCACATCCCATGGATTCGTTTGAATGTATTTCGGTTTTTTTATTGCGTTATAAATAATTTTTCTTTTAATAAAAAATTTTTTATTCGCTTCCTCATATGCGTATAGTGTATAAAAATTAATTCTTTTTATTTTTAATAAATTTTGAAAAGCGCTTTTGTTTCCAAGTTTCCACATCCAAAAATATATCTTAGAAGTTTTTTTACCGATAGAATAGAGAATTTTTTTTGCAAGTTTTTTATTTTTATTTTTTAATGCGTTTAAAAACAACCACCATTTAACGTTATCGTTGAATTTTTTATAATTTATTTTCATTAGAGATTTTTGAATTTTCGGTAAATTATGTAAAACGGCGGAGCGGACGAAAAGGTGAAAATACCCATCTTCAAAAACGGAAAAATTTTTTATTTTTTGATCGATTTTTTTATTCGGCCAATTCAAAATAAAATAATACCCCAAATCTCTATTTTTGAATATAGTGCTAAAATCGTTATTTTTTAAGGCTAAAACGGCTTTTTTTACTTTTCCTTCGGGTAATTCGTTAAATAAATAATCCAAGTCTTTTTTGCTCAATTTGGTAGCTATACTTCTAAGAGAAAGACCGTTATTTAATATACAAGAGATATCAACTTCTTTAAAATATTCGGGCATTACATTAACGCATCTGTATATTCGTTTAAAAAAGTCCGATTTTTGAGAAATAAATCTTAAGTGTTTAAAAGGTCTTTTTTCATACAAAGAATTATAAGCTTTAAATGCCAAAACGCTTGAATTGGTTTCTCTCATAAATTCCGTAAGGTAAAAATCTCGAACGTAACTTTTCGGATGAGTTAATATTTCGCTAAGATTTAAAGCAAAAGTGAAGAGAGGGAAAAATATAAAAAAAAACCTCATAACGATACGATAATGTTGCTTATTAAAATTTGTAAAAATTGAAGCGCCAAAATTAAAATAATAGGCGCTATATCAAAACCTCCGAACGTTGTTGGAATATAGCGTCTTATCCATCTGTAAACAGGCTCCGTTACGTTCCACAAAAATCTAACTATAGGATTATAAGGATTAGGTTGAACCCATGTAATTAAAGCCGCAACGATGACAACCCAAATATAAAGCCCTATTATTAAATTTATAAATTGTAATATACTAATTAATATTGCGTTCATTGTCTCCTCATTTTAACTAATTTGTAAAAGCATACAAAATAATAGCACAAACATTCCTCGTCTCATACATTCGAGCATTATAATCCTTTAGCTTTTTAGTTATTTCAAAAATATATTTATGCAATTTTATCAAAAAAATTCAATATATATTCACTTCACATTAATTTTAAACACCTTTTTTCCTATTCTTCTCAATTCCTATATTTTATCATCTTTTTTTGATAATCTCTTTTAAATAAGGTTTCATCGTAATGTATAAATCTTTTATTTCCGCACCATGTTTTTGATTAATCAAAAGTTCTCTTAACGGCACAAAAAGTTTTTTGCCTTTTAAAGAAGTGTTTTTTGAAATTCTATTTTTAAATTCGCTGTAGTCGTCCTCTAACGGATGATTTAATATCTCTTTTTTAATTATTTCTCTTTCTTGTGCATATTCGTTATCATTAGATTTTTGGAAAATTATATCAAATTTCTCTTTTATTTCTTTTAATGTATAGCTTTCGTCGCGAAAAATTTTCAAAAGATTTTCATATTGTTTATCATATTTTAAAAATTTTGATAAATTTTCGATTTTTTTCAAATGCTCTTTATTTATATATTTAAGCATTTCGATATCGAATTTCGCGGGAGAGCGTGAAATTTTACTCAAATCGAAAAATTTTATCGCTTCATCCGTGCTAAATATCTCTTTTTCGAAACTGTTACCGAGAAGTATTAGATAATTTGCAATAGCCTGCGGTAAAAATCCTTCTTCAAGCAGCCATTTAACGGAGCTTGCTTTATCGCGTTTGCTCATTTTTTTGCCGTCGTTATTTAAAATAATAGGCAAATGCGCGTATGTTATTTCGAAATGATATCCGAGTGCTTCTCTTATCGCTATTTGCTTAGGAGTGTTACTTAAATGATCTTCTCCTCTAATTACTAATTTCACGTTAGAAAGCATATCATCCACAGCACATGCGAAATTATATGTAGGCATCATATTTTGTCGCATTATTATGAAACTGTCTATTTCAAACGGAGAAAAATCAAATTCACCTTTTATTAAGTCTTTGAACTTTATATTATGCTTCGGCTTCTTAAGTCTTATAACAAATGGCTTTTTTTCATTTAAATATTTTTCCGTTTCTTGTGATGACAAAATTTCACATTTTCCGCTATACCTGTAAGGTCTTTTTTTGTTTTTGGCTTTTTGACGCTCTTTTTCAATCTCTTCTTCACCACAAAAACAAAGAAAAGCTTTTTTTTTATCAAGAAGTTTTTTTGCAAAAGTTTGATGAATATGTAAATTTGCGGACTGATAAGCCGTGTAGTCGTATTTTATTCCGAAAATATTTAAAATTTTTAAAATCTCTTCGTCTTTTCCTTCGATATTTCTCTCTTTATCCGTATCTTCTATTCTGATTAAGAATTTTTCACCTTTTTGCTTGGCTACAATATAATTAAAAAGAGCAACTCTTAAATTGCCTATATGCATATCTCCTGTGGGGCTTGGTGCGAATCTTAACATGGTTATTACAAATCCTTTTCGTTTAAAATTTCTACCAATTGAGAAACAATGTGCTCTTTGGAAGAATATTCGCTTAACTTATCCATCTCCTCAAAAGTAAGAGTTACATATTTTTCGAGTGTTACCAATTTATCATAATACCAATCGGAATTATTTTTCGTAACACCCTCCTTTTCAATTTTTTTCAAAATTTCATCACCGATTTTATGAATTGATTTGTGATTTTTTATTAAGGATTGAAATTTAGAATATTGAGTGAATAAGCGTTTAGTTTTTTCGTTATATAGCCATTTACCTAATTTACAATCTTTTTCACTTAAATAAAACGATTTGTTTATATTTTTATTCATTTTGGTTATTGCCGAATATATTTTTGATTTATACATTAAATGATTAATTTTAAAAGTAATAAATATAAGATTTAACATATTTCTATCGGATATATGATTAACTTCTATCAAATCATCATTTAAAACATTTAAAACTTTTTCGAATTCCTGTAAAGCTTCATAAGAAATATTGCCTATATCTACTATTTCGTTCGTATTATCTTTTATTCCATTAAATTGTTGTTGAAGAGTTTGAATAGTTATAGCTATTTCATTAGTTGCTTTTTGAGTTTTTTCTGCAAGCTCTCTTACGTTATCCGCTACCACTGCAAAACCTCTACCGTGCTCTCCCGCTCTTGCCGCTTCTATTGCCGCATTTAACGACAACAAATTCGTTTGATCTGCTATATCTTTGATGAGTTCGACTATACTGGAAATCGATTTTACATTTTCCGCCATTTGAGTTATTTCGCAAGAAGTTTGTTGAACTTTTTCATTTAACATAGAAAAATTATTTTTACTTTCTTCCATTAAAGAATAAGTTTGTTTAGCTTGAGAAGCAGATTTTTTAACTTTCGAAGTTATATCTTTAAACGCTACGTTAATATCGAAAACTTCTTTTCCAACTCTTTCGAGATTAGCCGTAATACCTCCGTCTATACGGACGAATTTACTCGAAAGTTGATTTAATATTTCCATTTGTTTGGATATTTTTAAAGATTCTATGGCTTTTGAAAATTCATTGGCGACATTTTTGAATTCTCCATGTAATCCGGTAGGTATTATATATCTGTAATCTTCTCCTCTTATAATCGCAGTAATGGTATTTTTTGATTCTCTAAGTAAATCCTCTACTTGATCCAGCATTTCATTTATATTCCATGCCATTTTTTCTTCTAACGATTCTTCTTTATTCAAAATTAACCTGCTGGAAATTTTACCGACATATATGTCGTTTGATAATTTATCTATTTGCTTAAATAATTTTTTTTGCACCAATTCTTTATTTTTCAACGTAGAAGGCATCAAATGCGCAAACGCAATTAATATCGAATACAACCCCGCCGCAATATATTCGTTAATGAACACGAGATAAGATATTAAACAAACATTAACAATAAAAACCGTTATCAACCTACCGGAGATACTATATTTTAATTTGCGTTGCATTTTATTATCCTTTTTGTAAATTAAACACTAATTTATGATATTTATCGATTACATCTTCATCGGTAGCTTTTAATATTTCTTTTAACAATTCGTAACTTGCCGACATTCCACCCGTTTTTTCAGCTTCTACCAATTGTAAATATATAGGTTCTAATGTTTCGATGCCTTTTCTTGAGGGTTTTTTTCTAAATGAAGTATAACCTACGATATTTCCTTTCAAATCGTAATCAGGAGTAATATAAGCAAGCACCCAATAAAAACCTCCGTTTTTTCTAAGATTCTTAACGAATCCGTAAAACTCCCCTCCTTTTTGAACCAAGTCCCACAATATTTTAAACGCTATTTTTGGCATATGAGGATGACGAATAATATTGTGATTAGCGCCCATTAACTCTTTTCTGCTCCATCCGCACATATCTACGAATATTCTGTTACAATACGTAATATAACCTTTAGTATCCGTTTTGGAAACTATAAAATCGTTATCGCTCATTACTTTTTCTTCATTAGTGATATTCTTTGGCGCATCGAGTTTCGAAAGTTTTTTACCGGATTTCAACTTTTCGTTTATTTTCTCCTGATCTACCATCTTTGCTCCTTAATCCGTTAATATCTAAGTAACATTTTATCTCTCTTTTTTTTAAAAGTCAAATAAAATTGTATAAAATATTTATAATATTTATTTGTATCGATATTTGACCGGTTAAAAAGGTTTAAATAAAGTAAAATAATACATCAATATAAACATCACAATTGTGATCCAAAAAAAAGCTTGTGATTTTATAAAAGATAATTGTTTATTTTTTAAAACTATTAATGCTAAATAAATATTTAACAACATCGCAATTATATCAATAGATAATTTAATGTGTATCCATTTGCCACTCTTTGCTATTTGAGGAAAAGCGAGCATTAATTTCGTTCCGATATATAATACAAATACCATAGCAATTAAACTTAATATCGCTAAAATTTTTGAATTTTCTTTGCAGTTTACGGACTTTGCCAAAGAAATTATCAAAACACCCCACACAAATACAGCCAATATATGTAAATTTAGCACTTTTACTCCTACGGTTTGTTTTTAACGGGAAATTATATAAACTATTGTTATTTTTGTCAAATTATTGTAATATTAATATCAAAAAAACAAAACAAATCTGACATTTTCACCATTTTCACTGTTTTCACTATTTG
>CAYSKX010000007.1:0-7677 GCA_964431845.1 uncultured Nautiliales bacterium
TTAGTTAAGAGGTAGAAAATTTTTTTGCGTAAGGTCAGTTATAAATTGAAAACATCTAAATCCTAAATCATCCAACCTAAATCCTATTTCTTAATTAATGTTATAATTTCAATAAAAAAGGATGTTGATGATAGTTACGAGATTTGCGCCTTCTCCTACGGGTTATTTGCATATAGGAGGGCTTAGAACGGCACTTTTTAATTGGCTTTGGGCGAGAAAAAATAAAGGCAAATTCAGATTGAGAATCGAAGATACGGATTTAAACAGAAACAAACAAGAAGCCGTTGAAGCGATAATTAAAGCGTTTCATTGGACGAATTTGAATTATGACGACGAAGTGGTGTTTCAAAGCGAAAGATTTGATAAATATAAAGAATACGTAAATATTCTTTTAGAAAAAAAGCTTGCTTATAAATGCTATCTTACCAAAGAAGAGCTTGAAGAGATTCGTAATGCTAAGATGAAAGGACTTGAACCTTCAATTGATATTAGAAAATATAGAGATTTTGAAGAAGAGCTTAATAAACCTTTCGTTATAAGATTTAAAGCACCGAGAGAGGGAAAAATCGGATTTATTGACGGAGTAAAAGGAAAAGCCGAAATTAACGCATCGGAAATTGAAGATTTCGTTATAGCAAGAAGCGACGGAACTCCTACATACAATTTCGTTGTGGTTATAGATGATTATGAAATGGGCTTGACGGATATTATAAGAGGAGATGATCATTTTACCAATACATTTAAACAAGTTTTGGTATATGAAGCATTTGGTTGGGATGTGCCGAAATTTTATCATGTACCTATGATTCACAACGAAAAAGGTGCAAAAATGAGTAAGCGCGACGGAGCCGTCGATGTAATGGAATACAAAAAAGAAGGCTATTTGCCCGAAGCTTTGCTTAATTTTTTAGTTAGACTCGGATGGAGCAACGGAGATCAGGAAATATTTAGCATAGAAGAAATGATAAATCTTTTCGATCCGAAAAATATAAACAAAGCTCCAAGCAGATATAATAAAGAAAAATTAGACTGGCTTAACGCACATTATATTAAAAACTCTCCGAACGCAAGAATAGAGAGATTATTAAAAGAGGATTTCAAAATTGATATAACGGATCATGACAAAAAAGAAATATTAATAGACGAACTGAAAGATAGAGTAAAAACAATTAAAGAAATGGCTGAGGAGATAAAAAAAATCTTAAACTCTCCCGAAAGCTATAACGAAAAAGCCGTTAAAAAATTTTTAAAAGACGAGGTTTTTAGTAATTTAAGAGAATTTTTACTGTTTTTAAAAGATAAAGATCCGCATTTGCCTCCAGAATGGCATAATATAATGAATGAATTTTTACAAATGAGAGGTATAAAACCGAAATTTTTAATGCCTCCTCTTAGAATCGCTATGGTGGGAGACACCAAAGGAATAGACCTTGCGGCGCTTTTAAGTATTCTCGGAAAAGACGAAGTAATTAAAAGAGTTAATTCTTTAGTAGCTAAGGGAATAATCTTTTAAAAGGGTATTAGGTGTTTAGGAGAAGAGGTGGTTAGAAATTATGAATTGTTCTAAACCCCTCTTCTCTTCCCCTTCTCAACCCCTAATTTATTATACAAGGATAAAAAATGGAAGATTTAAGAGTTTTATTAAAACTTGCAAGAATGTCCATATTGGAAGTTTTTGAAAACAAACGACTAATCGACAAAGAAGAGTGGATTAAAAAATATCCTTTTTTATCAGAAAAACGCGCTTGTTTTGTAACTCTTAGAATGAAAAACAGACCCAAAGGCGCTAATTTAAGAGGATGTATCGGTTCTATTTTACCTTATAGGGCGTTAATCGATGACGTAGAGGCTAACGCAAAGGCGGCGGCTTTTGAAGATCCGCGTTTTCCTCCTTTAACACCGGAGGAATACGAACTTATCGATATAGACGTAAGTGTTTTGAGTGTGCCTCAAAAGCTCGAATATAAAGACGCAAACGATTTAAAACAAAAAATCCGCCCCGGAATCGACGGAGTTATTTTACGCATAGGCAACAATCAGGCAACGTTTCTTCCGAGCGTATGGGAAGAGCTTCCGACGTTTGAATTATTTTTTACGCATTTATGTATAAAAGCGGGACTTAGCGGAGAATGCTTGACTTATCATCCGGAAATTTATACATATCAAGCCATGGAAATAAAAAGTGAGGATTAAAATAACAAATAATCTTTGAAAAAATATTATTTTTTAATTCCTCTCACAACCTTAAAAGTTTCAAAGTCGGGAAAAATGGAAATGTTATATATTTAGAAGTAAAAATTAACCCCTAATTCAATTTATTATAAATTAATACCAAAAAACAAAACAAATCTAACATTTTCACCATTTCCACTGTTTTCACTATTTGTAAGTTTTGGTGAAAGTGGTAAAAGTGTGAAAATTGTAAGAAGTTTTTTTGTAATGGTATAATATAGTAGAAGAAATAAAAAATCAACTTGTTATAAATGCAAAAAATTTCTCAATTTCTTTTTGTAAATGCTTTAAATCTTTGGAATTATCTATAATAAAATCGGCTTTTTGTTTTTTAGTTTCTATATCAATTTGATTATTAAGTATAGCTTTTACTTCTTTTTCACTTATATTATCTCTTTGTATAACTCTTTTGATTTGGAGTTCTTGAGGAGTGTAAACTACCAAAGTTTTATTAAACTCTGGATAGTTTTGTTTTTCGAAATATAAAGGTAAATCGACAAAATAGATTATACCGTCTTGTTCATATTTTTCGGCTAATTTTAAAATTTCTAGTTTTACGTCGGGAAGTATTAAATTTTCTAAACGTTTTAGTTTTTCTTTATTGTTGAATACTATGTTTCTTAGTTTTTTTCTATTCGTTGTGCCGAAAATTTTTAATATTTCTTCTTTTTTTCTATCAAATACGGATTTAGAAATTTTATCTGCATCTATTATTTTGTATCCAAACATTTTAAACATCGTAGCAACAGTGCTTTTGCCCGTGCCTATACCACCCGTTAAAACAATTGCGTTTTTAAAATTTTTCATTTTACATCTTAATAACGTCTTTAATATTTTCAAAAATATACTTAGGTAAAACAAAACTTGATAAATGTATATCCGTATGATAATAATGCGAATTTTCTACAAAGTCGCTTCTGTGTCTTATAATATTGGCGGTAGGGTGAAAGGCTTTGCTTGCGAACACAAGCGCTTTTCTCTCGCCGTTGTCTTCAATAAAATAATAAGGTAATACAATATAAAACAATTTACCAAGATTTGCGAAAAGCGTTTTGTCTTCTAACGATTCGGCGGTAGTAATATAAATGCCTTTATCGTTTAATTTTTTGTATATGTCGATTATATCCGAAAGAGTCGTTTCAATAATCAAGTCATATTTTTCCTCTGTATCTTCATTAAAAATATCAAATTTTTTAATCGGAATTTTGTTAAATTGTTCGTTTAATTCTACAGGAACTAAAAATTTATCTCCTGCTTCTTGCACACAAACGCCTACAAGCGCCATCATCTCTTTTTGAGTTTCGCTCATTATTATCCTTCTATTTTTAAAAGAATTCTATCAAAAATAAGGGATTTTTTAAAAATTTAGTTTTTTATTTTTTTAAATCCGTTATCATAAATCCATATTTCGAAATTTATATTTTCTTTTTGTAGAATTTTTTTGATTTTTTCTTTGTCTTTCGTTAATATTGAAACAGCGCATTTTTCAAATATTTCATTGGGTGTTGGAATGGATTTTATATTGTGCTTTTTTAATAATTTTTCGGCTTTTAAGCCCGTATCGATATCTTTAAATTGAAAATAATAATATTTTGTTAAATCATCGGTTAATTTATAAAAAATTTCTTTTATATGTAGTCTAATTCCTGCCGGTAAATGTTTTAATTTAGCCATTTTTTTCCTTTATCGTTATCTCTTCCGCCTTCACCCTTTTTATATCCTTTTCTCTAAGTTGTCCGCAAGCGGCTGAAATATCTGCTCCTTTACTCTTTCTTATCGTGCACATAATGCCTTTATTTATTAAGTAATCTTGAAATTTTTTCATAGTTTCATCATCAGGTCTTTTGAAATTTGTTCCGGGATACGGGTTGAAATAGATTAAATTCACTTTACTCGGTATGCCGTTTAATAATTTTACAAGTTTTTTAGCCGATTCGATATTGTCGTTTACGTCTTTTATAACCAGATATTCAAACATAACTTTTTTTCGTCTGTCGATAGGAAACTTTCTAATAGCATCAATAACGCTTTTAATGTTATACGCTTTGTTTAGCGGGATTAATTTTTCTCTTAATTCGTCATCCACCGCATGAAGCGATATTGCAAGATTTATACCGAGATTTTCATTCCCGAGTTTCGTAATTTTCGGTGCTATTCCTGAGGTTGAAACCGTTTGACGTTTAGGAGATATGTTTAAGCCGTCTTGATTTGCTATGATTTTGATAGCTTTTATTAGATTGTCGTAATTATCAAGAGGCTCTCCCATTCCCATATAAACCACATTTAGCGCTTTGTTTTCGTCAAAATTTTTAAATTTTTTCATCCACCACACTTGCGCCGCTATTTCACCGGCACTCAAATTTCTAACAAATCCTCCCTTTGCCGTTAAACAAAATGCACATCCCACTTTACAGCCCACTTGTGTTGAAACGCAAACCGTCCATTTGGCTTCTTTTTTTTTACCGTTTTTTATTTCTTCGTCTCTCATTTTGATTAATACCGTTTCTACGGTTCGATTGTCGTGCATTTTGAATAAAAACTTCTCCGTTTCATCCGCCGATATTTCATGATTTACAAGCTCAAGAGGGTTTATTGTAAATTCTTCATCCAATTTTTTCTTTAAATCCTTAGGGATGTTTTTCATCTCTTCAAAACTATCCGTATATTTTCTATATATCCAATTGTATAATTGCTTGATTCTAAATTTCGGCTCTATTGTTTCAATTAATTCTTCCGGTAAATAATCCATAAATATTTTTTTATTCATCGATTTCCTTTCTTTTTTGCTTTATCTTTAAAAACTTTTATAAATTAGTTCATTTTTATCGTATAAAAAATATATACCCTCTCTATCTAGATCTAATACATTTAATTCTTGCATATCTTTTATTTATCTAACAAATTATCACTCACACTAACCGTCCTTCTCTTTTAATTCAATCATCCCTCCACTCCTAATAACTCAATCTTATTTCATATCCTCTCAATTTTTTGAGCTGTTTTATATCTGTAATAAGTGGAAGTTTTACAACATTTTTTTAAAAAATGCTCAAATTTCATTTCATAACTTGTTCTTGTAGCAGGGACTTTTACTTTATTCAAAATGATTCTTGTGTGTAATTCCACTCCATTACAATAATTTAATCTCTTAATCGTTTCTTGAAGTTGTAGTATTGCATGCTTTAAATCTTGACCTTTTAATTCTATAAAATATGCTTTTTCTAATTGTTTTTTGACAAATACTTCTAATAAATAATCACACTTATTTCCATCAATAAAAATACATCCATCAACCCTATAAGCACATATATTTTTTTTGGAATTATTTTCTCCGATAAATTTTTGAGGATTCTTTTTATCTCTTAAAACAACTTTTTCTCTTCTATCATAAAACTCCAAACACTTCTCAAATTTCATTAGAATACTCCAATTCAAGCAACTTTTGATATTCTTTATTTATAATATCACTAACTTCGTCAATTTTTTCAACTTTTATCTGTTCTATTTCTTTATCTAAGATAGTATATATTTTATCTTGACTTATGAAAAAAGCATTTACCTCTTTGTAATTTATAAATTCATTTTTATTAATAAAATCGATTTTTATATTTTTTTTATCAAGTTTATTTGCATAAATTAAATTGTTAAAAGCGGATAGAATATATGGAGAGTGTGTTGTTACTATGAGCTTATTGTTATTTTTATTAGCAAAAACACTCATTAATTCGACTATTTCTTTTTGTGCATTCGGATACAAATGGGCTTCCGGTTCTTCAATAATCAATGTAGTAGGTCTATTAAAAAGAATATGATGAAAAATGAGATTCAATATCCACAAAGATTCTTGCTGTCCTGATGAAGCAAAATTAATTTTAACATACCTTTTATCATCAAAATAAATCTTTTCTTCTCCGCTTTCAAATTTATAATTACCTTTTAAAATATTTTGAATTTTTTTTATAACAATATCAATTTTAGCAAAATCAATTTTTTCAGTTTCAAACTTTTTAAAATTTTCTATAATTGTAAAAATATCATCACTAAAAAGTTTTCTTAAATTCAATATATTGCTTATATATTTTTTCGTAACATAGTCTAACTGATTAATATCTATATTTCCTATCTGCTCTGCTAAAACACTAAGAAGTGCCCTACCTGCCGGAATATATTCAATAAAAGATTCTTCTTCAAAAATTTTATTTATTTGATTTTTTATTACTGAATAAAAATAAAACCTTTTTGTTAAAATTTCCTCTTTTAAGGGGTTAAGCTTTAAATCTTTATTTAAGTTTATTATCTTTTCAATATCGTTTTTTAGATTTTCTATCTCTTCTTTTAATTTACGAGAATAATAGATTTTAACATATCCGTTATCTAAATAAAATTTCAACCATTTATCAGTATTGAGTATATATTTTATTTCAAAATTATCCATATGCTTTGTAGTTCCGAATAAGCTTACAAATCTATTTTTTAATTTTTTATTAAAATACTTTAATAAATGAATATTTTCATCTTCATTTTCAATATTTCTTATATGCTCTAAAAGCTCCATTTTGATATTTTCTACCAAAAATATTGATTTTGCTATCGTGCTTTTACCGCCTGCCTGAGGTCCTATAAAAATATTAATCTTTTTTATATCCATTTCAAAATTTTCTATAGGTCCGAAATTTTTTATTAATATTTTTTTCATAAAAAGCCTTTGGTTTTTTATAATTTTACTAAATATTTTAAAATTTCACCCTTCATTAAGCACAATATAACGTAACTTCTTTCCTCACCGACCTTACGATTATATAACACCAAAAAACAAAACAAATCTGACATTTTCACATTTTCACCACTTTCACCATTTCCTCCTCCTCATCTCCTGCACAGCTTCAACTAACATTTCTTTTGCTTTTTTTATATTTTTTAAATAATCTTCATGTGCTTTTTTGTTGCAGTAATTTGTTACTACAAATATTCCCATAGTGGGAATTTCGAATTCTTTTGCAACACTCATAACGGAATAGAATTCCATATTTTCAATTTCTATATTTATATCTAAATATTTTTTTGCTATTTTTTCATCAGTCGTAATATAATTTGAAGAATTGACAATTGTTTCACGGGAAACATCTTTTGAAAAACTTATAATATTATCCAAAGGAGTATAACATGATTTTGATATAAAACAGTTTTCTATATTACTTGCACTGCTTGTTCGGATAATTTCAAATATTTTCTTATTTCCGTAACTTCCCGCCGTTCCTATGAAAATCAAAAAATCCGGCTTTTCGAATAAACACAGTCTTGTTAAATTTATCGCACTATTTATTAAACCTACACCTACAGGCAAAGCAAAATCAAATATTTCTTCCTCGCCCGCACTTATGATGACTATTTTTTTATTTCTCATTTCAAACCTTTTTACTTCTCCTTCAACCTTCTCCCTTCACC
>CAYSKX010000007.1:7777-11473 GCA_964431845.1 uncultured Nautiliales bacterium
TTTCACCACTTTCACTTCTTCTCACTTTATCCTAACGCTTATATTATTTTCATGTAAATATCGTTTCAAATCCATTATATCAATTTCACGAAAATGAAAAATACTTGCGGCTAAGGCGGCATCGGCAGAATGCTTAAAAACTTCTTTAAAATGCTCTTTTTTTCCGGCTCCGCCGCTTGCTATTACGGGAACATGAACTGCTTTTGAAATTTTTTCGGTTATTTCTATATCAAACCCGGCTTTTGTTCCGTCCGTATCCATTGAAGTTAAAAGTATCTCTCCGGCACCTCTATCAACAACTTCTTTAGCCCAAGAAAGCGCATCAAGTCCGGTATCTTCACGACCGCCTTTTATAAATACGTTCCAACTATTTGAAGAAGTTTTTTTTACGTCAATCGCTACGACAATACATTGACTTCCAAATCTTTTACTAGATTCATTAATAAATTCAGGATTTTTAACGGCAGCTGAGTTTATCGATACTTTATCACAGCCGACATTCAATAAATCATATATATCTTTTAGCTCACTGATACCGCCGCCAACAGTTAATGGTATAAATACTTCTTTTGCTACTTCTTTAACAATATCGACAATAGGCTTTCTTCCCTCATGACTTGCCGTAATATCAAGAAACGTAAGCTCGTCTGCTCCTTCTTCGTTATATCTTATAGCCGCTTCTACCGGATCTCCCGCATCGCGTAATCCTACAAAATTGACACCTTTAACCACTCTGCCGTCTTTAACGTCAAGACAAGGTATTATTCGTTTTGCAAAATATTCCATTCGGTTCCTTTAATTGTTATGGTGAAAATAGTGAAATTGTGAAATTGTAAATTTATAAAAATGAATTTAATAGCTATTTTCACCATTTTCACAATTTCACGATTTTCACCGTATATTTTTTGCTATAATTTTACCAAACTATAGACATTTAGTAAAAGGATATGATATAATCAAGGCTAAGAAAAAATTTGGACAAAATTTTTTAAAAGACAAACATTATTTGGAAAAAATCGTCCAAGCGATGCCCAACACCGATAATTTAATAGTGGAAATTGGGCCTGGCTTAGGCGATTTAACGGAAAAGCTGCTGGAAAAAAGAAGAGTGACAGCTTATGAAATAGATCAAGATTTGTGTGAAATTTTAAAAAATAAATTTCCTAATCTAAATTTAAAATATGGTGATGTATTGGAGTTTTGGCAAGAAACTCTTGAATATGAAAAGTATGATTTAATTGCAAATTTACCTTATTATATTGCAACTAAGATTATTTTAAAAGCTTTAAAAGATAAAAACGCAAAAAACATACTTGTTTTAATTCAAAAAGAAGTAGCGGATAAATTTTGTGCAAAAGTCGGAGATAAAAATTATAGCTCCTTAGCAATACTTTCTCAAAGTGTCGCTAAGGTGAATAAACTTTTTGATGTTCCTGCCGGTGCGTTTATTCCCGCACCGAAAGTTACAAGCAGTGTGATTTTATTTGAAAAATTTGAAGAGTCGTTTGATGAAGAATTTGCAAAATTTTTAAAAACGGCTTTTAGTAATCCTCGAAAAACACTCAAAAAAAATTTATCCGCAACATATGAAGATTTCGATCCAGAAAATTTTTCGCTTGCCAAAAATATAAGAAGCCACCAAATAGACGGCTCTACTTTTTTCCGGCTCTTTTCCTCGCTAAAGGAAAGGAGAATCAATGGAAGAAAAAACTTATCAAAATAAAAAAAATTTTCAAAAAAAATTTGATCCTAAAAATTTCGTATGGTTTAAAGATTTAAATAAAGCTTTCGACGAAAATGAAAAAATTCAACAAGCAAGATTAAATACACATACTAAAATAGATAATAACACAAAAGGATGGATTAGATTTACGCCGCTTGGAGGACTTGATGAAATTGGCGGAAACTGCGCCGTATTAGAAACCGAAAATAGTGCTATAATAATTGACTGTGGAATGAGCTTTCCAAATGAAGATATGCATGGAGTCGATATATTAATTCCGGATTTTAGTTATCTTAGAGAAATACGCCATAAAATCAAAGGTTTGATAATTACACACGGTCATGAGGACCATATAGGGGCGGTTCCTTATTTATTTAAAGAAATGCAATTTCCCATTTACGGAACGAGTCTGCCTCTTGCGATGATAGAAAATAAATTTAAAGAGCATAAACTATTGCATTTTAAAAGTTATTTTAGAAGTGTAAAAAAACGCCATCCTATTCAAATAGGAGACTTTAGAGTAGAATGGATTCATATGACGCATTCTATTATCGATAGCTCCTCTCTTGCCATTCAAACACCCGTAGGCACGATAATTCATACGGGTGATTTTAAAATAGATCATACGCCTATCGACGGATACGCACCGGATTTGCACAGATTTGCATATTACGGAGAAAAAGGAGTTTTAGCGCTCTTTAGCGATTCTACAAATTCTTATAAACCGGGAGTTACTCCGAGTGAAAGCATAGTGGGTAATACGTTTGATGATTTGTTTTTAAGAGCGAAAGGCAGAGTTATAATGTCCACATTTTCGTCAAACATACACAGAGTATATCAAGCAATAGAAAGAGGTATCAAATACGGAAGAAAAGTATGTATTATCGGAAGAAGTATGGAACAAAACCTAAATGTAGCTATGGATCTCGGATATATCAAACTTCCGCGCGATATTTTTATAGACCCTTACGAAATAGGAAAATATGACGACAAAGAAATTTTAATAATTACAACCGGCTCTCAAGGTGAAAGTATGAGTGCGCTTTATAGAATGGCGATTGATGAACATCGTCATGTTCGAATTAAAGAAGGCGATCAAATCGTAATTAGCGCTAAGGCAATTCCCGGAAACGAACCTACGGTTTCTCAACTTATAAATTTTTTGATGAAAAAAGGAGCGGAGGTCGCATATCAAGATTTTAGTGAAATACATGTTTCGGGACATGCCGCACAAGAAGAGCAAAAGCTTATGCTAAGACTTGTTAAACCGAAATATTTTTTCCCGGTTCATGGTGAATATAATCACTTAAGAAAACATAAGCAAACGGCTATAAATATAGGAATGGATGAAAATGATATTTTTGTAATGGAAGATGGGGAACAATGGGAAATTACACCAAGAAAAGTTAGAAAAGTAAAAAGTGTTAGAGTAGGCAAAATTTATATCGATAATCAAATAAATGAAAAAATAGAAACGGATATCGTGCTTGATAGGCAAAAACTTGCAAATGAGGGTATTATTATGATCGTTGCGCAAGTCGATAGACAAAAAAAGAAACTCCTCTCTCGCCCTCGCGTAACGACATACGGAATTATTGCTGATAAAGAAGATAAAAATTTCGCAAAAGAAATGGAAGATATTTTAATCAATTACATAAACCATGCAAAAGATTACGTATATGAAAAAACGAGAATATTCGAAAACGAACTTAGAAACGTAATTAGAAAACATGTTTTTAGAAAAACTAAAAAATATCCTACGATTGTTCCTGTTGTGTATTTTATGTAATTGAGGATTTAGGATTGAGGGTTGAGGGTTTAGATATTTTAATTCAAAATTTCCTTCACCCTTCTTCCTTCACCCTTATACCAATCCAAATAAATAATACGACATTAGCACCCTGGCTGGTTGGGTAGGTTCACCCCTCACCTTTTTTCACCAAAAAATCGCAAAGTGAAAGAAAGTGAAAAAG
>CAYSKX010000008.1:0-11313 GCA_964431845.1 uncultured Nautiliales bacterium
AAGACGGTAAAAAAATTACATTTATAGACACCCCTGGACATGAAGCGTTTACAGAAATGAGAGCAAGAGGAGCTGAAGTTACCGATATTGCCATTATCGTAGTAGCGGCAGATGATGGTGTAATGCCTCAAACAAGAGAAGCTATTTCACATGCACAAGCGGCGGAAGTGCCGTTTATCGTAGCGGTAAATAAAATCGACAAACCTCAAGCAAATCCGGATTTGGTAAAATCCCAACTTGCCGAAATGGGGATAACTCCCGTAGAATGGGGGGGAGAATTTGAATTCGTAAATGTTTCGGCATTAACGGGAGAAGGAATTGACGATTTACTCGAAACAATATTAATTCAAGCGGAAATGATGGATATTAAAGCTAATCCGAAAAGAAAATCAAAGGCAATCATAATTGAAAGCAGAGTTGAAAAAGGAAAAGGAGCGGTTGCCACTATTATAGTTAAAAACGGAACACTTAAAAAAGCCGATAGTTTCGTATGCGGTAAAACATACGGAAAAGTAAGACTTATCGTAGATGACCTCGGTAGGCAAAAAAAAGAAGTCCTACCCGGCGAACCCGCTGAAATTACTGGATTTAATGAAGTGCCGATGGCAGGAGACGTGCTTGTATCGGTCGAAAGTGATAAAATAGCTAAGGAAACAGCCAAAAAATGGAAAGAATTCTTAGAAGAAAGAGCTAAATCGAAATCAACAAAAGCAACCTTAGAAGATATTCAAAAAATGATACTTGAAGGTGAGCTTAAAAAACTCCCGGTAATAATAAAAGCCGATACACAAGGAAGCGTCGAGGCTATTAAAGGCTCTCTTGCAAAACTTAGAAACGAAGAAGTTAAAGTGGATATCATTCATAACGATGTCGGGGCAATTACCGAAAACGATGTAATTTTAGCAAAAGCAACCGAGCCTCATGCTATTATCTTAGGATTTAACGTTCGTCCTACGGGTGGTGCTAAAAATAAAGCGAAACAAGAAGGGGTTGAAATTAGAACATATTCAATCATTTATGATTTGATTGATGATGTTAAAGAGTTGTTATCAGGGCTTATGACACCTAAGATAACGGAAGAAATTAGCGCTACCATAGAAGTGAGAGAAGTATTTAACATTCCAAAAGTCGGAACAGTTGCGGGTTGTTACGTTCAAGACGGTTTGGTTAAAAGAGGAGATTTTGTGCGCGTAATTAGAGACGGTGTTGTTATCTATGATAGCAAACTCGCTTCTCTTAAACGTTTCAAAGATGATGTAAAAGAAGTCGGAAAAGGTTTTGAATGCGGTATTATGATTGAAGGTTACAACGACGTAAAAGTCGGAGACATTTTTGAAACATATAGAAAAATAGAAGAGAAAGCCTCTTTTGAAGGGTAATAATGGGCAAAAGTATTAAAGTCCAAAGAAAAGAATCGATTTTA
This sequence comes from uncultured Nautiliales bacterium, assembly GCA_964431845.1. Taxonomy (GTDB): domain Bacteria; phylum Campylobacterota; class Campylobacteria; order Campylobacterales; family Nautiliaceae; genus Nautilia. The sequence goes on from CAYSKX010000008.1 coordinate 1,424, forward strand.
AGGGAAATTATTCCCGAGGCTCTTTCACAGATGAACGACGGAAGAATAAGAGGACTTAGTGTTGTGGATGTGGTATGTAGTAGAGACGGCAGCGATGCTAAAGTCTATCTTGAAAAAAGCTATTTAAACAAAAACGAACAACGTGCAAGCATCAAACAACTTAAACAAGCAAGAGGCTATATTCAAAACTATTGCCTTAAAGCCACAGGCTGGTTTAAAGTGCCGAATCTAACTTTTACGTTTGACGAATTGCTTGAACACGAAAACAAAATGGAAGAGCTGTTTGCAAAAATTAAGAAAAAAGAAAAAGAAGTTTAAACAATTTACAAAGGTCAAAGACCTTTGCTAAAGAGGTTAAAACTTTTAAGGAGGGGAAATTGAATCGTTATTATAACTCACAAAACTTAATTTCCGCTTAACTCTTTTTCAAATTCTCTACTTGTAATTACATACTTATTCGTCATAAACATAAATTCAAGATAATATGCATGTAGCATTAATCGAAAAGCTCCCGTTTTTTTAATCCTTTCTTCTTGTGTGATTTGTTTGTTTAGATATCTATCGGCAAAATCATTATCGACGCCGTATAAAGGATCTCCTACTATAGGATGCCCTATACTAAAAAGATGAACTCTTATTTGATGTTGTCTGCCGGTTAAGGGGATGCATTCTACTAATGTGTTGTCGTTTATTTTTTTAATAGGTTTGATAATAGTTATCGATTCTTTACCGCCACTATCTATTTTGACTTTAACTTTAATAGTTTCGTCTTTATTAACGGCAATAGGTTTTTTAATCGTCAATTCTCTATCCAGATACCCTTTTACAAGTGCTATATATTTTTTCTTAACTTCTTTATCTTGAAAAGCTCTTTTTAAAATGCCTTCGCTAAATTTGTTTTTGCTTGCAATTACAAGTCCGCTTGTTTCTTTATCCAATCTATGAACGAGATTCGCTTCGTTTCCCCACAGCAAACGGACATCGTCAAGCAAACTTTTAGTATTTGCAAGTTTTTTAGGATGAATCGCTACACCGCTAGGTTTATCAAATACAGCGAAATGCGAGTTTTCAAAAATCGGTTTAAGTCCGTAGCCGTTCGGTTCGAATACTATACATTTAAGTATACCGGTAGCCTTATCGGCTTTATGGGTTATTCGTTTACCATTTACGCTGACTCTTCCTCTATCAATCGCTCTTTTTGCCTCTCTTAAAGACAAATGAAGCTTTTTTGTTAAAAAATCAAGGATTTTTTCATCTTTAATCGTATATTCTTTTATCACAAATCCCATTTAGCGCCCTAATTTAACATATCCGAAAAATCTTTCTTTTTTCCTACGGCAGTTAAATCGTTTAAACTTGTCAAGCCTTTATTGATATCTCCTACGTCGGTATCGACTTTTTTTTGCAATTCTTCAAGTTGACGTTTATATTTTTGCATCTCTTCTTTCATTTCTTCAAGTTCGAGTTCTTTTCTTATATCGGATGTCGCATCCATCCACATTTTTTTTATTTTGCCTACGAATCTTCCTATTTGAAGCATAGCATCCGGAAGTTTTTCGGGTCCTAAAACAATAATGGCAATAACAGCGATAAACAAAATTTCACTAAATCCCATATCAGGCATAAGTAACCTTTTTTAGGGCAATTATATCACAAAAGCTTTTTTGATACAATTACAATAAAAAAAGGCAAACCGATGGTTGAAAGATATGCTAGGGAGGAGATGAAAAAACTTTGGGATATGAATGCTAAATATCAGGCTTGGCTTGATGTAGAAATTGCGGCTGTAAAAGCGTGGAATAAACTAGGACTTATTCCCGATGAAGATGCTAAAAAAATCGAAAAAAACGCAAAATTCGATATAAAAAGAATTGACGAAATCGAAAAAGAAACAAAACATGACGTTATCGCTTTTTTAACGAGTGTTGCCGAAAGTCTTGGAGATGAAAGTAGATGGGTGCATTACGGAATGACTTCAAGCGATACTATCGATACCGCCGCGGCACTTCAAATGAGAGATTCGCTAAAAATTATTATTGACGATGTTCGAATGGTGATGGAATCGATTAAAAAAAGAGCGTATGAGCACAAATATACGTTAATGGTTGGAAGAAGTCATGGAATTCATGGAGAGCCTATAACTTTCGGGCTTGTTTTGTCAATATGGTATGACGAAATGAAAAGACATCTCAAAAATCTAGAAGAAACGCTTGATGTTATAAGCGTAGGTAAAATCAGTGGAGCTATGGGTAACTTTGCACATGCGCCTATAGAACTTGAAGAATTGACATGCGAATTTCTAAGACTCAAACCCGCACCTATTTCAAATCAAGTTATTCAAAGAGACAGATACGCAAGACTTGCAAGTGCTCTTGGACTTTTAGCTTCAACGATAGAAAAAATAGCCGTAAATATCAGACATTTCCAAAGAACGGAAGTTTATGAAGCGGAAGAATATTTTAGCAAAGGTCAAAAAGGAAGCTCCGCAATGCCTCACAAAAGAAATCCTGTGCTTAGCGAAAATATTACCGGACTTGCGCGTATTATAAGAAGTTATACGAATGTGGCGATGGAAAACGTAGCGCTTTGGCATGAAAGAGACATATCTCACAGCTCAACAGAGAGATTTTGGCTTGCCGATGCGTTTATTACGACTGATTTTATGTTGCACAGACTTAATAACGTTATTGCCAATCTCGTAGTATATCCCGAAAACATGATGAAAAATCTAAATCTAACAGGCGGACTCGTCTTTTCTCAAAGAGTTTTATTAGAGCTTCCTAAAAAAGGCGTAAGCAGAGAAGATGCGTATAAAATAGTTCAAAGAAACGCTATGAAAGTTTGGGAGGAGATTCAAAAAGGATGTGCGCCTTTAAATGAAAAGGGCGAAAGTTTATTTTTAGAAAACCTGCTTAAAGATGAAGATTTGAAAAAATATTTAAACGACGATGAAATTAGAGGGCTTTTCGATTATGATTATTATACGAGAAACGTTGAGAGGATATATAAAAGAGTTTATGGCGAGTAATAATGAAAATTGAAAAATTGAGCGTTGAGACTATAAATTTTAGAACAAGTAAAGATTATCGATATAATTTGGAGCGGGTAAAAAAGATAATTCAAAATTCCCCCGCCGATTTTGTTATTTTTCCCGAAGTTTGTTTAACGGGATTCGATTATGAAAATTGGGATGAGGTTAATAAATTCGGCGAATATGCAATAAGTAAACTTTCTAAAATAAAAAAGCCTTTTGCATTGACGATTATATATAATAATAAAAATTATTTTTGTTTATTTGATAACGGACTTGTTTATAAAAGGGCTAAATATAAACTTTTCGGATATGAAAATAAACATTTTATCGTAGGTAAAGAACCGGAAATATTTGAATTTAAAGGTTTAAAGTGTGCGAGTTTGATTTGCTTTGAGCTTAGATTTATAGAATATTGGGAAAAATTAAAAGGTGTCGATATAATAGTGGTGCCCGCTTGCTGGGGAAAGGAAAGAATAGAGCATTTTAAAACGTTAAATAAAGCATTGGCACTTTCAACCCAATCTTACGTAATAGCGGTAAATAGCGCAAACGAATTTGCTTACGGATGTATATTCGACGGTTGGGGAGAAGGAATTGAAAATACATCCGAAACGGCGATAGGTGAAATAGATTTAAATAAAAACAAAAAAATCAGAAAAAACCTTAATATAGGAATAGGTGATTAAATGAGTAAAATATTAGCGGATAAAATAGCGGATAACATTTGTTTAGGACCAAAAGAATACAAGGCGTTTTGTCAAATAGACAGAAAATATTTCGTTCCTTTGGGTTTTGAAATAAAAGCATACGACATAACGCCTCTGCCTCTCGCGGACGATTCTACAATCAGCTCACCACTTACTATTGCAAAAATGACGATGTATTTGGAGCTTGATAATGTCGATAGTGTGCTTGAGATAGGTTGCGGTAGCGGATATCAAGCCGCAATTCTTAGTAAAATCGTCCGACGCGTATTTACGATAGATAGAATATGTAAATTGGTAGAAATTGCAAAAGAGAGATTCAAAAAACTAAATCTTTATAATATCAACGTAAAATGCGACGACGGAAGAAAAGGATGGAAAGCATACGCTCCGTTTGATAGAATATTATTATCCGCATATATTGAAGATATGGAAAAAGAGTTGTTAAACCAAATAAAAGACGACGGTTTTATATTAGCACCCATAAAAGCGGGCAAAGAGCAAATAATTACGAAGTTTTATAAAAACGGAAAAAGAGAAATGTTGGAATCTTGCGAATTCGTCCCAGTAAAAAAAGGAATCGTTAAATAAATGCTTTTAAAAAAACCGTATGATAGAAAAATAAAATTAAATTATGAAAATACAGTTATTTCGGGTCCTAAAGCAATAGGAAAAAGTTTTTTGGTGTTTAATTTTTTGAAAAATTTTAAAGGCAAATATAAATATATCGATTTTGCGGATTATCGCGAAAAAAACTTTGATTTTAGCGGAATCGAGCTTGCGATATTGGATAATTTTGACTTTTCTATTGAAATTCCTCCGATTGTAACTTTTATAATTACGGATAAAAACATTCGAATGGAAGGTTTTAAAAATATAGAATTCAAACCACTTGATTTTGAGGAATTTTTTTCGTTTGATAATTCCCAAAGTATCACGCATAGTTTCGATAAATTTCTAAAAACTGGAAATTTTCCGAGAAGTTTGTTTTTGGATGAATATTTTAAAGAAGAATATCTTAAAGAAATATTTGAACTTTTGCCTTACAATAAAGAGATACTGAAGTTTTTCTTTTCTCACATAGGAGAAAAATTTACACTTTATCAAATATATCAAATTTTAAAAAAACGCATAAAAATAAGCAAAGACAGCTTTTATAATTCAACTTACGAATTATTGCAAAATCGTGTTATTTTCGAGGTAAGCAAATTTGATTCTCCGAAATCTCCTAAAAAATTCTACTCATACAATTTCGCATTTAAAAATATACTTACCAATCGAAAAAATATACTTTTGACGTTTGAAAATATAATATTTTTAGAATTAAACGAAAAAGAGATATATTATAAAAATGCGCTTAATTTTTATATGCCGGATAAAAATTTCGGTATAATGGTTATGCCGTTTGCAAATGAGGAGATATTGCGAGAAAAACTTAAAAAAGTCCGAGATGTTAAGAAAGTTCGTGTTATTACGATTTCAAACGAATTTGATTTTCAACATAAAAACATTGAAGTGGAGGTAATACCGTTTTGGCAATGGAGATTTGCGGAATAGACGAGGCGGGAAGAGGACCTATTGCGGGACCGCTGGTAATGGCGGGATGCGTTTTTAAAAGTGGAAAATGTAAAATGAAAAGTGAAAAGTGGTATAAAATATTAACTGATTCTAAAAAATTAACGGCTAAAAAAAGAGAGGAGTTGTTTGAGATAATAAAAGAAAATTGTCGTTATCATATAGTGTTTGTAGATAATAAAACAATTGATGAAAAAGGGCTTTCTTTCGCTATAAAATCGGCTCTTTTGGAAATCAAAGAAACGTTAAAAGCTGATAAATATCTGTTTGACGGAAATTCAAATTTTGGGGTGAGCGAGATAGAAACCATAATAAAAGGCGATAGCAAAATTAAAGAAATTAGTGCCGCAAGTATATTAGCGAAAGTAAGCCGCGATAAATATATGATTGAAATTGCCGATAAATATCCTATGTATAATTTTAAAAAACACAAAGGTTATATTACAAAAGAGCATATTGAAGAAATAAAACGAAACGGTTTTAGTGGTATTCATAGACTTAGCTATAAATTAAAAGCACTTGAACCCACCCTGTTTTAATATCGCTGAAGGTGAAAATGTGAAAGTGGTGAAAATATGAAAGTGTAAGAGGTTATTCGGATAATGGTATAACATTAAAAAGACATTTTCACAATTTCACTATTTTCACATTTTCACTATAAATACAAGGAGATTTTTTGAAAAGATTAGTATCTCTTGCTTTGGCATTGAATTTATATGCAGTTTTTCCGTCGTGGTATTACAAAATAAAATCCACATCAAAACAAAAACAAGCTTTTGTAGAAATTATGTTACCTTTAATTCAAGTCGAAAATAGAAAGATAGAAAATTTAAGAAAAACTGTTATTTATATTTTTAGCGATCCTTTTTACATGATAAAACCCGAAAAAGTCGCTTTTTTAGCGAAAACAGCGAAAATTTATAAGATAAAAGATATTAACGATAAAAATGAATTTTTAACAAAAATAGACAAAATTCCGCCATCCCTCGCACTTGCCCAAGCGGCGATAGAAAGCGGATGGGGGAAAAGCCGATTTGTCAAAGAGGCTAACAACATATTCGGACATTGGACATACACAAATAAAGGTTTAGCGCCGAAAAGTAAATACGACCATATCAAAACGGATTATTCGATTAGAATATTTCCCTCTCTTGAAGCTTCTATTGCCGCTTATATGAAAAATTTAAACAGAAATCCGGCTTATAAGGAATTTAGAAATTTAAGAAGACAATATGCGGAGCGAAATATTTCATTTACCGGAATAAAAGCTGCTGATACTATGATTAGATATTCGCAAAAAAAAGAAAAATATGTAGAACTTTTAAAAAAAATGATTACAAAAAATTATTGGAGTAAATATGATAAATAATTTTGCTGTATATTATGAAAAAGTTAAATTTTTAAAAGAATCGCCTGATAATACAATCACTTCAAATTCCAATATATTAAGAGGAAAATTTTTTATAAATTTTCTTATTTTAGATAAATTAGCTCTAACATTCCCGCTAACACCCGAATATTTTATATATTCAAGCAGTTTTTTCGGTGAATCGAAACTCATTTCGTAATATAATTTTTTTATTTCGTTCGGATTTAAAATTTCGGCGGCTTTCAGTATTTCTTTATCTGAATAAATAGGCGATTTAATACCGAGATATTTATGTAAACTTTTAAACGTATTCGAAGTAAATAAAACCAATAAATATTCTTTATTTAAGTTTTTGATTTCTTTAAATACAAACTCCAAATTATTCGCCCATTGAAGCGCCGAAAAAGAAACAAGCTGTTCGAAATCGTATTTTTTTATTATTTCATAACATTCTTTCGTGTTAAAATCCGCTTTTTGGATATTACATGGATTTAGATTTAACATTTTTTCGCTATTATCCACCCCGAGATAAAAATCAAACTTTTTATACTTACAAAGCCCTTCGCTTCCGCATCCGATATCGACAACTCTATTTTTTATTAGCGGCAAATATTGTTTTATTATTTTTTTTTGAATTACGTTATATTCACCATACGTATAAGCAAACCTATCAAAGCCGTTTAATTTTCTCTCTATACCCCAAAAAATCTCTGATTTTTTGGGAGCCCCGTAATTCTCAATTCTCAATTCTCAACTCTCCACTCTTAATTTATGATATAATTCTACCAAAAAAGGTAAAAAATGACCGGTATTTTATTTATTATTCAAATTGTTATAGTGATAGCAATAGTTATTTTGGTATTGCTTCAAAAATCACAATCTATGGGACTTGGTGCGTATTCGAGTTCTAACGATACGGTTTTCGGCGCTAAGGGTCCTATGAACTTTTTAACAAAAGCTACAATGATTTTCGGGTTTGCTTTCGTGCTTAATACATTGGCGCTTGTGTATTTATACAATAAACAGGCAAACACCTCCGCGCTTGATGAGGTAAAAATTCAAAAAGTAGCGCCTAAAACGACACCGTCGGTTCCGAGTGTTCCTAAGGCACTTAAACCATGAAAAAATTAATACTTTTTTTATTGCCTCTTTGGCTTTTTGCCGAGGCGCATATTTTTGTGCTACATAGAATTGACGATAACAGACACCCTTATACGAATACATCCTCAAAAGAGCTTATTAAATATTTCGAATATTTAAAATCCCACAATTACAAATGCGTTAAACTCTCAACGCTTGTAAAAATGCGCAAAAACGGTGAAAACATCGACAAAATCGTCGTATTTACCATTGATGATTCTTATAAAAGTTTTTATAAAAACGCACTTGCTTTATTTGAAAAATACAAAATCCCTTTTACGCTTTTTGTTTATACGAAAGCAACGTCGCAAAAATGGGGTGATTTTATGACGTGGCGGCAAGTAAAAACATGCGCAAAATTCGGAGAACTCGGAGTGCATAGCTGGGCACATCCCCATCTTGCCAAACTCGATGATAAAGAAATTATAAAAGATACGCAAAAAGCGATTGAATCTTTCAAAAAACATATCGGCAAAGTCCCTTGTATGTATGCGTATCCTTACGGAGAATACGATAAAAGAGTCAAAAATATTATTAATTCTTTTTTTTCCGTAATTGTAAATCAAAACTCGGGCGCTTTTTCTTCGCATTCTCCTATAAACGATATCGATAGAATAGCACTAACCGGCAAAGTCGATATAAGTAAAAAACTAAAAATCAAAACGCTTGAAATTAAAAATTTGCAAATCAAAAGAAACAAAAACACAATAACCGAAATTAGCGGAGAAGTAAATAAACCTTATATAAATATCTATATTACGAAACTCGGCTGGAAGCGTATAAAAGTTAAAAATGCTCGTTTTGAATACAAACCAAATTTCACATTAAAAAAGTATCGAAACAGGGTTATTATAAGATATAATTATGAAATGATTTCAAAACTAATTTTAAAGGAGAGCTAATGGAAGAAGTATTTGAATTTGCAAAAGAACATATGCAAAAGAGTATAGAAGTTTTAAAAAAAGATTTAAACACTTTAAGAACCGGTAAAGTATCAATTCATGTGCTTGACGGAATAAAAGTCGAATATTACGGAGCGCCTACGCCTCTTAATCAGGTTGCTAACGTAAATGCTACGGATGCTACGACAATAGTGGTTAGTCCATGGGATAAATCGATTATAGGTAATATAGAAAGGGCTATCCAAGAAGCAAACGTCGGAGCTAATCCGAATAACGACGGCGATACTATAAAATTATATTTCCCTCCGATGACCGAAGAAGAAAGAAAAAAACAAGCAAAAAAAGCAAAAGAGTTCGCCGAAAAAGCCAAAATCGCAATTAGGAACATAAGAAGAGAAGCAAACGACGAAATTAAAAAAATGTTTAAAGATAAAGAAATCACCGAAGACGATCAAAAAAGAGGACTTGAAGAAGTGCAAAAAATAACGGATGAATTCGTAGCGAAAGTAGATGAAACAGTCAATAAAAAAATTGACGATGTTATGAAAGTATAATTAGTGGCAAAACTTGACAAACAAAAAGAATGGGTCGGCGTTTGGAAAATTGCTTTGTTTTTTTTATTAGGAAGTGAATTTGGAATTATCGGATTTGTTTTTAATAATTTTGACAAATTAAGCGAATTAAAGCTTATATTCTTAACAATGGCTATTTTAACATTATCAATTTCGGTAATTGCAAATGCAATTTATTTAAAAAAAGAAATAGATAAATTGGAGGAAATAGATGCATAATGTAATATATCCTATAATTGCCCTTGTATTGGGTAGTTTTAGTTTAATAACAATTTTTTATATTTTTACAAAAGATAAACAATTTAAAGAGGGATAATAATGAACGTAAAAAAAATTTACGAACAATATAAAGCACTTTTAAAGGGACATTTTTTACTAAGTAGCGGCAAACACAGCGAATATTATCTTCAAAGCGCAAGAGTTTTAGAACATCCGAAAGTTGCCGAGAAACTACTAAAAGAACTTGCAAAGCAAATTAAGGATTCGGGAATTGAAGTAGATACGGTATGTTCTCCGGCTATCGGAGGACTACTCGCCGGATATGAACTAGCACGCGCACTCGGTGTGAGATTTATATTTACCGAGAGAGAGATC
>CAYSKX010000009.1:0-11251 GCA_964431845.1 uncultured Nautiliales bacterium
ATCAAACAACATAATGAACTAAAATTAGCCGCCGATTATATTAATAAATTTATTGAAAACGTAAAACAAGTAATTATTGATATAAAAAATTCAAGCCAAGCTGTTTCTAAAAACACCGTAGAATTAGAAAAAATTATCGAGCGTTTAAAAGAGACAATACATCAAACCGATACGGAAGCAAGTGAAATTGCAAAAATTTCCGATACCCTTTCTAAACATCTTGATAAAACAGAATCATCAGTCGCTTCCACAACAAACACATTGATTAAAACTGCTGAATTTCTTGAAGAATTTAGTAATTCTTTAACAAAGACCTCTAATAAAATTATGGAAATCAATTCTAAAGAAAAAGAATTAGATAATTTACTTACTAATTTAAATTCTCAAACAAATGAAATTCAAAATGTTTTAAGAATTATTTCCGGTATTACCGAACAAACGGAATTACTGGCTTTAAATGCAGCAATAGAAGCCGCTCGTGCGGGAGAACACGGCAGAGGGTTTGCGGTAGTTGCGGATGAAATTAGAAAACTAGCGGAAGAGAGCAACAATTCTCTTACTAATATAGAAGCTATTATAAAAAACATCACTCAAACGATAACATCTACATCAAAAGAAATTAATTTAAATTCTGAAGAAATGGATGCATTAGCAACTCATACAAGCAAAATCACTACTCAATTAGCACAAATTTTAGAAATGAATAAAAATAACATATCATATGCAAAAGACGCAACTAAAAACGTAACAATTATGGCATTTGAAGCAAAACAACTAATGACCCATACGGAAAAATTAACGGATATTTCTACTCAAAATGTTTCTATTGCTAATTCTATTTCAAAAATAACTAAATTTCTAAAAACAACCTTTAATAAACTTCATGAGGAAGTTTCTCATTTTAAAGTGTAAATTTTAATCACTTAAAGGATACCTCTAAAATTAATATCGAATTTATTTTTAAACGATATAATTTTAGAGGTTAAATCAATCGTCTTTTAAAGTCAATACGAATTCAAAAAAGGAGTCTATATGTTAAAATACGCAACACCTGCTGGAATAAAAGAACTAAAAATAAATATTGAAGAATTTTTGAGTTTTTTCAAAGAAGAAAAGGCTGTTTTAGTGGATATCAGAATGCCTTTCGAAAAAAAAGTTTGGGGAGTGAAATTTGCAATAGAATTATCTCCTGAAGAGCTTGAAAAAAAATATGAAACTTTGCCTAAAGACAAATTAATCGTAACCGCATGTCCAGGCAACGGACGCTCACCGTATGCGGCAATTTTCTTACAAAGTAAAGGCTATAATGCTAAATATTTAGAAGAAGGTCTTATAGGACTTATGCAAAAATTAAAAGGAGCGGAAGCTAAAAAATTTGTAACTCAATAAATGCATTTTAAAATATGCCCGTTATTAATTAAGGATTAAGATGTTTTATTTGGAAATTTTTATAATTTCAACTCTTCTTTCCTCTTTTTTCGCACTCGGAGGAATCGGAAGTGCCGTGGCCGTTATTCCGGTTTTACATTTTTTGGGTATCGATTTTAACTTTGCAAAAGCGATAGGACTGTTTGTAAATACCTCAACAACAATAACCGCTACAATTATGAATTTAAAAAGAAAAGTGCTTGACATTAAATTTGTATTCCCTCTTGCAATATCTCTTGCAATATTTGCTCCGATAGGAGCTATGTTTTCAAAACGTATTCCAACATATGAAGTAAAATGGTTATTTGCAGTATTTTTATTATTTAGCGCCAGCATGATTGTATTCGGAAAAAAAGAACAAAAATTTAATTATACAAAAACATGGATAATACTTATAATAGGTGCCATTGTTGGGCTTTTAAGCGGATTGCTTGGGATAGGGGGTGGAGCGTTACTTATGCCCATTATGATTCTTCTCGGATTTGATGCCAAAAAATTAGCTATTGCTTTAAGTTTTGTTATTCCTTTTTCAACATTTTCAGCATTTTTAACTTATATGAGTTTTATTAATTTCGATTGGATTATCTTATCGGTTGCCGCTATCGGTGCGATTTTTGGCGGATATATAGGTAATTATTTTATGCATTTCAAATTAAACCAACATCAAATAAAAAAAATAATCGGTATTTTACTTTATATAATAGCAATAAAAATGATTTGGAGCTTATTATAAAATGAAGGTTGAAGGGTGAAGGGAGTGGAAAGTGAAAAATGAAAAGTAATGATATATTAGCACTTATTATTTCTTTGATAATTACTATGATAGTTTTAAATTTGTTTAAATTACCGCCTATTCCCGGCTTTATTGTAGGTTCAATTCTTTGGAGTGTTTTACATTTTAATCTAAAAAAAATGTTATAATTACCAAAAAAGGCGAATTATGCTAACTCACATAAACGAAAAAAACAATCCTAAAATGGTTGATGTTACGGATAAAGACATTACCAAAAGAGTAGCCATAGCAAGCGGCAAAATACAAATGCAAAACAAGACGAAAGAATATATACTAAAAGAAAAAACAAAAAAAGGTGCTGTTTTGCAAACGGCAATAATCGCCGCAATAATGGGAAGCAAAAAAACAAGCGAACTAATTCCTATGTGTCATAATATCCTAATAGACGGCGTTGATGTAGATATAGAAGAATGTGAAAACGGATTTAAAATAACCGCAACCGCTAAAACCACCTCCAAAACAGGTATAGAAATGGAGGCTTTAACCGCCGTAAGCGTAGGACTTTTAACTATTTACGACATGGCAAAAGCAATAGATAGAGAAATGATAATAAGCGATATCAAACTCGAATATAAAGCCGGAGGAAAATCGGGAACCTTCAAAAGAATGAAGAATTGAGAATTAATTTTGAATTATGAATTGAAGAGAATAGTTTTAGGATATATTTTAAATCCTAAATCCTTAACACTAACTAATGGAGAATGGAAAATTGAAAAATAAAATAAAAAACAAACATTCCCAAATATCAGACTCCTTTTATTCAAAAAAATATAAAAATTCTATAAAAATATACAATTCTCAATTCTCAATTCTCAATTCTCAATTCAAACATGTTCCCTGCTTCATACTCGTAGGTGGTAAATCAAGCAGATTCGGAAGTGAAAAGGACGACAAGGCGGCACTGTTTTATGAATTACAATACAAAAAATGCAAAGCCGTATTTACAAACGTCTATTTTGCGGCTAAGTATCAAAAATTTAAAAATTATCCGTTTTTTATAGAAAAATCCAAAATTTACGCACCTCTTCCAGTTTTATACGAAATAGTGCAAAAATACAAAAAAGTATTTATCATAAGCGTAGATACGCCGAATGTTACCGCTAAAACAATAAAAAAGCTAATTTTTAAAAAAGCGGTAATTGACAAAAACCCGCTTATCGGATATTACGATTACACAATGACAAATCAAATCAGACAAAATCTTAAAGACAAAATGAAGACATTCGGCATAAACAAAAGAAAAATAAAAGTAAAAGAAAAAGAAATTATAAATATCAATACTTTAAACGATATTGATAATATATAGGTTTAGAAAAACCTTTTACGCTTTTTATTCAATTTTTTCCCAAATCTTGCTAGGGAGTTTATGTAAATGCCACTGAGATATGTTTCCTTCCGAAATATTAGCCGGTTTTACTTCAATATTTAATTGTTGAGCTTTTTGAATTAAATCAAATATTTCATTATCAAAACCAAATATTTTTATATAATTTAATACAGCCTTTTCAAAATATTCTTGAATGTTTTGCTCTTTTTTTGTTAATAAATAAATGATTTGTTGTAAATAAGCGCTTTTTATTAATTGCCCTATTTTTATTTGTTTATCTTCCGCATTTAAATAAAACGATAACTTTTCTAATATCTCTTTCACTTTTCCCTTTGCGGCTAATATTTCGCATTCTTGAAAATCTTTTAAATATTGTTTTTCAATATTTTGATACTCTTCTGTTTCTTCTAAAAACGGATGATTTTTTACATATCTTTCAATTTCGTTAATATCTTTCTTTTCCAATATTTTATTAAATTCCAATAACGCTTTTGTATAAATATACATTTCTTCTGCTTCTTTTTGAAGCATTGGAAATTGTTTTAATATTTTAAATAAATGCATAGCTTGGGAATATGCTTTTTTTTCTAATGATTCATATGCCCTTTCCATAAATAATTCTCCCATTCTAACGGCTTTATGATATTCTTTTGTTTCTTCTAAGAAAGGATATTTATTTACCATTATAAAAAAATCTTTAAATTCTTTTTTTGATAATTTTTGTGCAAAATTACGATATAACTGCCTTTCGTTAAATAAAGCTTGAATAATTATATTTTTTTCCATAATATTTCTAAACGGTTTTAATAATTCTATTGCTTCTTTGTCTCTATTTTTAGAAATTAACTTTTTTGCTTGTTCTAATATTTTATTCCAATCATTTTCAACTTTTTTGTAGTAAACAGTATTTTTTAAATTAGGATATTTAGTAATTAAAGAATAAGCAAGAGGATATTTTTGAGTTAAAACTGTTTTTTTAAATTTTTCAAATTCTCCGAAATCATTATACATCGATTGCACAATATTTCTTTTTGACGGAATTTTTAAAAATGGGGCTATGAGTTGTTTAGCTATATCTATTTCACCTTGTTCGAATTTTTTTTGTGATAACATTAATAATTTATTCCATCTTTCCTCCAAAGATTCATATTCTTTCAAATTTTTTAAAAAAGGATTTTTATTTATTAATTCATACGCTTTTTCATATTGGTTATTTTGCACAAAATAAATAAACTCTTTTTTACCTTCGAATAAACTGTAAATATAGACTTTGTTTTCAGTTCCTATTATTAAATAATTATATTCGGGTATATATTCTATAGTGAAAGGTTGTGAAGATAGTGTTATGAAGTCGGTATTAACTAATTCGTAGTTTTCCAACAAATAAAGAGAAATATTTTTATTTTTTTCACTTATAGCAAACATAAATTTTTCATCTTGAGTAACGGCAATATCCAATATACCGTCTATCATTGAAGGAAGTCTTTTATAAATTGAGCCTTTAGTATATTCCCAAATTGCCAATTCCCCGCTTTTATCACCGCTTATCATTTTTTGTTTATCAAGAAACTTTAAAAATGTTACAGCATTTTTGTGAGTTTTTTTTCTGTAACTTATATTCATAGAGGATATATTAGTGATAGTTACAGATTTATCATAACTACCTGTGCTTCCCCAAAGAGAATTTTTAGAAAAAGCCGTGCTTACTACATAATCGGGATGAGGAGTAAGGGAAGATATCATTTTTCCGGTTCTTAACGACCAAATATATGTTCTTCCGTCTTCACCTCCTGTCATAAGATAATTTTCTTCATTATCAAATGTAACGCTTAATACATCTCCTTTGTGCCAACCTAAAGTATAAATTAATTTTTTCTTTTTAAGTGACCATACTTTTGTTTTATTTTCTCCTTTTACTCCTATTGCTATAAAACTACCTTTTCTCGATACATCCACACTATTTTCTTTAGGATTATTTTTATGAAGTTTTAATTTAAAACCGTTAATTAACTTAAATGTATTAATATCATATATTCTTACCGTATTATCCTCTTCTACGATACAAATTTGATCATCTCCGATATATTTTATTTTACTAACCGCTTTTTTGATATTTAAAATTTTTATCGGTTGCAAACATTCTCCTTTTAAAATCTCCTTTTAAATATGTTACCATTCTATCAAAAAAGGTTTTTAAATGACTTTAACTATAATCGACACTTTCGGATTTTTATTCAGGAATTTTTACGCAATTCCTCACTTAAAAAGCAAAAAAGGCTTCCCAACCGGTATGATTACAGGGTTTTTAAATTTTATTGCAACTCTCGGGCGCGATTTTGAGACAAATTATATCGTATTTACTCTCGATAGCAAAGAAAAAGAAACCTTTAGAAAAAACATCTTTCCCGAATATAAAGCAAACCGCCCCGAAGCTCCCGAAGATTTAAAAATTCAACTTCCCGTAGCGATAGATTTAATAAAACAAATGGGCTTTGAAATAATCGAAATTCCGGGATACGAAAGCGACGATATTATAGCTTCTATCGCAAAACTTGCCGCAAAAAAAGGTATAAAAGTCAAAATAATCAGTCATGATAAAGATATGTATCAATTAATAGACGATGATAAAATCGTTATATTCGACCCGATTAAAAAAGAGGAGATAAACGAAGAAAAATGCAAAGAAAAATTCGGAGTTTATCCGAAAGATTTTATTAATTTCCAAGCGCTCGTAGGAGATTCAAGCGACAATATCCCGGGAGTTAAAGGTGTAGGAATTAAAACGGCGGCAAAATTAATCAACGAATATAAAACGCTCGAAAACGTATACGCTCACATAGACGAAATAAAAGGAGCACTTAAAAATAAGCTTCTTGCCGATAAAGAAAACGCATTTCTAAGCCGAAAACTCGTTACGCTAAAAACAGACCTTTTCGAAACGTTCGATCTTGATAAATACAAATATCCCGAAATTAATCCTATTTTAAAAATAGCCGATAAACTAATTGATTTAGATATAACATCCGTGCTTGAAAGAGTCAAAAAAAACGGACTTTACGTCAAAACAAAAATGCCCGAAAATATTAAATTCGATGCTATTTTGATAGAAGATGAAAAAGAACTGTTCAATATTATAGATAAAATAGGCGATAATATAGTAGCGTTCGATACCGAAACCAATTCTCTCGAAAATCCGGAAATAGTCGGTTTTAGTTTCGCTTTTGAAAAGAATAGAGCCTATTACGTTCCGATTAATCATTTTTATCTCGGAGTCGGTGAGCAAATTCCGCAAAAAACGGCGTTAGAAGCTATTCAAAAAATTTTAAATAAAAAAATAATAGGGCATAATCTTAAGTTTGATTTTAAAATGCTTAAAAAATATTCTCTTAAAATTCCCACACCTTTTTGCGATACGATGATTTTGGCATGGATATTAGAACCCGATTCTCCGGTAGGACTTGACAGTTTAGCAAAAAGATATCTTTCTCATCATAATATAAAATTCAAAGAAGTTGTGGGTAAAAACGGCAATTTTGCACAAGTTGACATAAAAGAAGCAGCAAAATACGCCGCTGAAGATGCGATTATTTCTCTAAAACTATACGAAGTTTTAAAACAAAAACTATGGGATGAAGTCAAATGGGATATCGAAAACATCGAAATGCCTTTTATTAATCTTTTAATAGATATGGAATTAGAAGGTATAAAAGTCGATACCGAATATTTACAAAAACTTCAAATTACCGTAACGAATAAACTTGCTAAATTAACGACTGAAATTTATCAACTCGCCGGCAGTGAATTTAATATAAAATCGCCTAAACAGTTAAGTTATATTTTGTTTGAAGTGCTTAAACTTCCCGCTAAGAAAAAAACCAAAACCGGATATTCAACCGACGAAAAAGTGCTAAACTCCTTAAAAAACGCTCATCCGATTATGGAAAAACTGCTTGAATATCGCAAACTCGACAAACTCCTAAGCACATATATAATACCTCTTAAAGATTACGCACTCAAAAATAAAAAACATAAAATTTATACCAATTTCTTACAAACCGGCACCTCAACGGGCAGACTTTCAAGCAAAAATCCTAATCTTCAAAACATTCCGACTTCAACGGATATAAATATAAGAGAGGCTTTTATCGCCGAAAAAGAATTCGTAAGCCTCGATTACTCTCAAATAGAGTTGCGTCTGCTTGCGCATTTTAGTAAGGATGAACATTTGATAAAAGCCTTTTTGGACGATAAGGACATCCATCTTGAAACCGCCGTTAAAATTTTCGGCAAAGAAAACGCAAAAGAATACAGAGGCATTGCAAAATCCATCAATTTCGGTTTGATTTACGGAATGGGATACAAAAAACTTAGCGAAACGATTAACGTAAGCACAAAAGAGGCAAAAGAATTTATCGAAAAATATTTCGCTTCCTTTCCTACGGTTAAAACGTTCATCGAACGAACGAAAATAGAAGCGAAAGAAAAAGGATACGTCGAAACATTGCTTAAAAGAAGAAGATTTTTCGATTTCTCTGCCGCAAACGCCAGAACAATCGCAAATTTCGAACGCGAAGCGGTAAATACAATATTTCAAGGAAGTGCCGCCGATATTATAAAAAAAGCTATGATAGCGATAAAAAACGAATTTCCGAATTCAAAAATGCTTTTGCAAATACATGACGAACTTATATTCGAAATAGATTCAAAAGATGAAGCTTACGAATACAAACGAATAATGCAAGATATATTCAAACTCGAAATTCCTCTCAAAGTTGGTATTAGTTTTGGAAAAAGATGGGGAGATTTGAAATAATACCAATCCAAAAAAACAAATAGAACATTTATTTTTGAAGAAAGATAGGGAAAAGATGAGGGCAGAGGAGAAAAGGAAAATATATGTTGGATTTGTTATTGGCATAATTTTTATTTATATTTGAATAAATATTCATAGATTATGATAAAATTATCAAAAAAAAGGAGCAAAAATGATTCAATTACCTGAACTTCAAACCTGCCTGAATGTTACTATGGTATGCGGATTTTGGCTGTTTAGCGCAGGAATGGTGGTAAGTTTTTTAAAAGCCTTCGCAAAATAAGCGAAGGTTTTTTAAATAAAAAATCAAAACGAAAAAATTCAATTCTCTTCATTCTTAATTTTTTTTGCTATAATTTTACTCCTTTCAACCACAATTACCTTAGGAGAATTCCATGATAAAAGAATTAGAAAAAATCGGTATTAAAACAAACAAAGTAATACACAACCCGAGTTATGACGAAATTATTAAAGACACTCTTCAAAAACGTGAAGTCGAACTAACCTCAAGCGGTGCTACAGCTGTCGATACGGGTGAATTTACAGGAAGAAGCCCGAAAGATAAATACTTCGTAAAACAACCTCCAAGTGAACAATATATTGCATGGGGAGAAATCAATCAACCTATAACCCTTGAAACATTTAAAGATTTAGAAGCTTTTACCAAAGCGGAATTATCAACAAAAGAAGAGTTATATGTAATTGACGTATTTGTAGGTGCAAGCAAAGAAAGTAGGCGCGGTATAAGATTCGTAACTCCTATAGCTTGGCAAGCACATTTCGTTATGAATATGTTTATTATACCAACAGAAGAAGAACGTAAAAATTTTAAACCCGATTTCACTTTCTTAGTAGCAGGAAAAGCAAGGTATCAAAAATTCAAAAGCACTGGATTAAACAGCGATATTTTCGTAGCGTTTAATATAGAAGAAAATCTTGCCGTTATGAGTGGGACGATGTATGGCGGAGAAATGAAAAAGGGTATATTTACTATGATGAATTATTGGCTTCCTCTTGAAGGAAAACTTTCTATGCATTGTTCCGCAAATATAGGTGAAAAAAGAGATGTGGCGCTTTTCTTCGGACTTTCCGGAACGGGTAAAACCACTTTATCAACCGACCCAAAAAGAAAACTTATAGGTGATGACGAACATGGTTGGGATGATAAAGGTGTGTTTAATTTTGAAGGTGGATGTTACGCAAAAGTTATTAATCTTGATAAAAATAGCGAACCGGAAATTTATTCCGCCATCAGAAGAAGAGCTTTGCTTGAAAATGTGGTAATTGAAAACGGCGAAGTTGATTTTACAAACGGAAGTAAAACGGAAAACACAAGAGTTTCTTATCCTATCGAGCATATACAAAATCATGAATGCACGCTCCAAGGCGGACATCCTAAAAATATAATATTTTTAACTGCCGACGCATTCGGTGTTTTACCACCCGTTAGTAAGCTCACAAAAGAACAAGCAATGTATTATTTCCTAAGCGGATATACCGCAAAAGTAGCCGGAACGGAAAGAGGAATAACCGAACCGATTGCAACATTTAGTGCATGTTTTGGTGAACCGTTTTTGCCACTACATCCGACGGTATACGCAAAACTTCTCGGAGAAAAAATAGATAAACATCAAGCTAACGTTTATTTGGTAAACACCGGATGGACAGGCGGTCCTTACGGAGTAGGTCATAGAATGAGTATAAAAGATACAAGAGCTTGCATTAATGCTATACTTGACGGAAGCATTCAAGATGCGGAATTTGAAGCGTTGCCGGTATTTGAACTTCGCATTCCTAAGAGCTTACCGGGAGTAAATGCGAAAGTATTAAATCCGAGAAATACATGGAAAGATAAACAAGCTTACGATAATCAGCTTAAAAAATTAGCAAGTATGTTTATAGAAAACTTCAAAAGATATGAAAACGTGCCTGAAGGTGTGGAATACGAAAAAGCGGGACCTAAAATTTAAACTTTTTTACAATTCCACTCCCGCTTCTCTTAATGCTCTATGAATACGACTTATTTGATAAGATTTATTTTTACACCATTTGGGTGCCAATAAATTATCACTTCCCGCTGTCATTCTTTGAACGGAAATATTTTCGGGAAGCATTTTAATTGCTTTAACTAAGACACTAATATACGTTTCTTCGTCAATAGGAGTAAATCTTCCTTTTTTATATTCAAGGGCTAAAAGCGTATTTTCAGTGACATACAAAGGATGAAATTTGATCGAATCGATATTTAATTTAATTGCATCTTTGACACTTTGAATCATCTCTTTTTCACTTTCTCCCGGAAGTCCGAATATAAGATGTCCGCAAACATTTAAATTTAATTTTTTCGTTTTTGTTATTGTTTTTTTTATATTTTCAAAATCATGTCCTCTGTTTATTTTTTGAAGGGTTTTGTCGTTTGAACTTTGAATACCGTATTCTATCCATATTTCATATTTTTTATTAAGTTCACTTAAATATTCAAGCGTTTGGGACGCTACACTATCAGTCCTCGTTCCTATGCTTAAACCTATCACGTTCGGTAGAGACAAAGCCTTTTCATATAAGGCTTTTAACGTTTCAAACGGTGCGTATGTATTTGTAAAACTTTGGAAATAAATTATAAATTTTTCGGCGCCGTAATATTTTTTTAAAATGGGAATGGTGTTAAAAAACTGTTTTTCAAGAGCGTTTAGCTGTTTTTGTAAAATAGGATTATCGGTTGAATTCAAGTTAAGGGTAAATCTTTCTTTTTCAAAATTTGGTGAAAAACTTTCATTTTCACAAAACACACATCCGCCTCTAGCAACTCTCCCGTCTATGTTTGGGCAGGTAAAACCCGGAATTGAAACAGGAACTTTTTTAATATTTGTGTGAAATTTTTTCTTTAAGT
>CAYSKX010000010.1:0-11082 GCA_964431845.1 uncultured Nautiliales bacterium
AATCTTTTATGTTTTCTATTGTAATTGATTCTTTTAAATTATCATCTGTTTTTTAAAATTTTAAAGATATTTCAAATTGTTTCTATATTTTTCTTTAAACCCCTCAAAACGCTTACTTTATTGTTTCTTGTGGTTGGTTTTTGGATGGAGATTTTTTGAAGTCGGGGAAGAGTTCTTGTGTAGCTTTTTGACTTCTTGTATAGGTTAGTTTGTCTGATTATGCTTATTTATCTGCATTTTTAGGAGGAATCGTATTTAATTTGTTGAGTATCGTTTCAAGTATTATTTCGTCGTCTTTTGCTTCGGCTTTTATAAAATCTTTTGTTTCGTCGTTGTAGATAATCGTAATATTTTCACCGTAATTGGAAATTGATTTTATGTTTTTTTGTTGTGATAGAACTTTTATTTTGATTTTTTCGATTAAATTTTGAGTGGGTTTGTCTAATTTTGAAAATCTATCGACCATTTCTTTTTCAATTTCATATACGTCTTGTAGTGTTTTACAAAGAGAAAGCCGTTTATATAAATCAAGCCTTAATCTATCTTCTTTTACAACTTCATCGGAGATATATGCGTTAATGTTTAATTTAACTTCCGTTTCGTTATCTTGTGTTTTTTTGCCTGTAAGTTCTTTTAGTGTGTCTTCAAGCATTTTGACATACATCGAATATCCTACACCTTTTACTTCTCCGGATTGAGCACTTCCTAGGATATTTCCTCCTCCTCTTATTTCAAGATCTCTCATTGCAAGTACTTGACCGCTGCCGAGGAATGAATTTTCTTCAAGTGCAAGCAGACGTTTTTTAGCGTCTTCGCTTAATTCGTTTTTATTTTTAATTAGAAAATATGCGTATCCTTCATGTTTGCCACGTCCTACTCTACCTCTTATTTGATGCAAATCGGCAATCCCGAATTTATCGGCATTTTCGACTATTACGGTATTGACGTTGGGTATATGAATTCCGCTTTCTACTATTGTCGTAGTAAGGGCTAAGTCATATTTTTTGGCTATAAAATCTACAAGTCCTTTTTCGATTTGCGCAGGTGTTAATTTTGCGTGCAAAATCAAAATTCTAAGATTCGGCAAGATAAGATGCAATTCTTTTTTCTTTTGTTCGATGTAGGCGATGTTGTTATAAATATAAAAAATTTGACCACCTCTACGTATTTCTCTTAAAATCACTTCTTTTATCAAGTATTCATCCCATTCTTTTACGAATGTTTTTGTGGATTGTTTATTCTTAGGCGCTGTTTCAAGCGTTGAAATTGATTTAACCTTGGAAAGTGCCATATTAAGCGTTCTTGGTATCGGAGTTGCGGACATATAAAGCGAATGGACATGTTTTACGATTTCTTTTAAAGTTTCTTTTTGTTTAACGCCGAATTTGTGCTCTTCGTCTATTATTACGAGCCCTAAGTTTTTATATTCGATATTAAGCCCCGCATGTGTTGCGATGATAATATCTATTTCGCCGTTTTTGATTTTGTTTATAATCTCTTTTTTTTCCTTTGTGGATGTAAATCTATCAAGTTTGGCTATTTTTAACCCCGTGCCTTGAAATCTTTCTTTGAAACTTTCAAAATGTTGATTTACTAAGATGGTAGTAGGCGCTATAACCGCAACTTGATATCCTGAATTCGCTACTGCGAAACTTGCCACCATTGCGACTTCCGTTTTGCCAAATCCCACATCTCCGCTAAGAAGTCTATCCATAATTTTGGTTTTAAAATCATCTAAGATATCGTTGATAGCTTTTGCTTGGTCGGGTGTGTGAACGAAAGGTGCTTTTTTAATAAATTCGTTAATTCCTTCGAAATTAATATCAAGAGGTTTTATCAATTCGCGCTCGGCTTGAAGCTTGATAATGTCCGCCGCCATTGCGAAAATTTTTTCTTTTATTTTTTCTCTTTTTTTCGCAAAAGAGCCTTTACCTAGTTTATCAAGCGTAGGAATAACGCCGCCTGGGGCTATATATTTTTCTATTAAATTCAAATTTTCCACCGGAAGCAACAATTTGTCGTCATTTGCGTATAAAATTTCGGCATATTCTCCGACTTTGCCGAGAATTTCTACTTTTTTAAGTCCATTAAATTTACCTATACCGTGTTTTTCATGAACTACAAAATCACCTTTTTTAAGCTCGTCTAAAATAAGAGTGGTTTTTTTTCTTTTTTCAAATTCGGGAGGATTAAGGGAGATAATAATTTTTTCGGGACATAAAATATTGATATGTGCATCACTTTTTATCCATTTAACCGTAGGCGCTTTGAGTTTTACAAATTCCGATAATCCGTATTCTTTAAGCAAAACTTCGTTTTTCGCCACTATTTCAAGCGGAGTTTTTATATTATATTCAATATCGCCTATAAATAATTTTTCATTTTTCACTTTTAATTTTTCACTTATATTGTTGCATTTCCCGCTTGAAATAATTTGCGCTTTTTCGATATAAGGATTAAGCTCTTCATAAAACTCTTTATATTCGATTATTTCTTGCGTTATATCCTCGCATAAAACAAAATCTTGTAAATAATTCCTCTGAAGATACCAAAATCCAAGAGAATAAAAATCTTTATAAAACGCCGAAAATTCGCTTTTTTGAATTTCGGATGAAATAAACTTATATTCTTTTTCATCAAGTGCGGCAATTGCTGGGATTACGTTAAACTTTTCAATCTCTTCGATGCTTTTTTGGCTTGTTTCTTCAAACGTTCTAATACTCTCTACTTCCGTATCGAAAAGCGAAACCCTAACGGGCTTTTGCATATTTATAGGCCAAATATCGAATATATCGCCTCTGAAACTTACTTCTCCTTTTTCGCTTACTATATCGACATGTTCATACCCCCAAAGTATAAGCGTTTTTTTTAGTTTGTTCAAATTTATTTCATCACCGAATTCAATACTTATTTGTTGAAAATATTTTTTGTGAGGGAGTTTTTTTAAAACGGTAGTAAAAGGTGAAATAAAATAGGCGTTTTGATTATAGTATTTAAAAAGTGCGTTATTAAGTTCGAATATTTCACTTCTAAAACTTCTCAAATCATCCCCAAATGTGGCTTTGAAATCAGGAAAAACAACATAAGGAATATTTAAATACTTAAAAACTTCGCCCGCTAAATCGGATTCTTTTTTGGATGAGGTGATTATGTTTGATTTTTTTGTTTGTAAATATTCATATACTTTTGCTTGCAAGTTATACCTTTATATTGAAATTTTCCAGATATTGTAAATAAACGTTTTTGATTTTTTCAAAAATTTCATTTGATTTTTCTTCATTATACACATGAGAGGATATATTTCTATCCGCTATCATATCCAAAACTATTTCGTCATCATCTATTATATTTGCTTTATAAGCTTCTTTTATACAATTTCTTGGAGTATAACATTCGATTCCTTGATATAATAAAATTGCTCTTAAAGCTTTCCAAAACAATTCGACACTAAATTCGAATCTTTGTATAACTCCGTCTTTGTCTAAATCGTTTTGCGCCGCTTCTACGCCTTCTTTTAATCTTTTTAACGCTTTTTGAAAATTGGAGAGTTTAAGCAAAACATCGGATTTTGTCATAATTCTTTTCCTTCTTGTAAAATTCTATTTTTAAACTCTTCGCTTATTTCATCAAAAAAAACCAAATCAACACTATAAATTCCCGCAATATCGTCTATTTTTTCTCTTAGTTTCCTTTTTTCTCTAAACGTAAGAGTTAAATCCGCCGCAATATCGATATCCGAATTTTTTAAATTATCCCCTATTGCGCGCGAACCGAAAAGCAATATTTTTTTTGGATTGTGTTTTTTTAGCTCTTTTGCTATTTTTTTAATTTTCTCCATTTTAAAAACTCCTCAACTACGCTAAAACTTCCGAAAACTAACATAGGTTTTTTTATTTCTTTAAACTCACAAACCTCAATTCCGAGTTTAAGAGCCGTTTTTTTGATATTTTCGGGATTTTCGATTCTTTCGTTATCGACATTAATCAAATATAATTTATTGATTTTAGGTTTTAAAATTTTTAGTATTTCTTCGTAATTTTTATCCGAATACGTATTATAAACTAAATTTATTTTTTTGGGTAGTGTATTAGCAATAGCCCTTGCCGCAAGCGGATTATGCCCTACGTCTATCCACAAATCCTTTTCAATCTCCTCCATTCTTCCCGTAAGAGTCAAATCCTCTATATCACTCAAACTAAAAGGAATATTTTCTTTTTTCAAATAACTCATTGCCAATAAATAATTATCAAACAAAAACTTAGCGTTTTTAAATTCTTTTCTTAGTGCTTCAATTTTCCGGTTGTTAAAAAACTCCAAATAATCATAAATTTTGGCATTAGGTTTTAATTTTTTTGCATACTCTTTAATTCTCAATTCTCCATTCTCAATTCTTAATTTGTAAAATTGTTTCCCTATTATCGCTTCTTTTTCAATAGAATTAAGCTTAGTTGTTGCTATTTCTTCTATGCTTTCTCCAAGAAACGCTTGATGGTCGTAATCGATTGTCGTTACAAGTGAAATTTTTTTATCAAATACGTTTGTAGCATCAAACTCTCCTCCAAGTCCCGCCTCCATAATTACAAAATTAAGCCCCTCAAACGCAAGTGCCGCAAGAAGTGTGGTGTATTCGAAATAGCTAAGAGTTTCGCTAATTTCTCTTAGAAGTTTTTGGAGTTTTTGATGAGTGGCTTCTAAAAAATCGTC
Organism: uncultured Nautiliales bacterium; assembly: GCA_964431845.1. Taxonomy (GTDB): domain Bacteria; phylum Campylobacterota; class Campylobacteria; order Campylobacterales; family Nautiliaceae; genus Nautilia. Next base: position 4,705 of record CAYSKX010000010.1, read on the forward strand.
ACTTATATATTCGCCGTTAATCCATATTCTTTCGTTAAATTTAAGAATATGAGGAGAAGTATAATGCCCTACGCTAAAACCTCTTTTTAGTAAAGTATGCGCTAAAAACCTGCCCGTGCTTCCTTTGCCGTTCGTTCCTATTATATGAATTATAGGAGGAATGTTTATTTTGTCTTTGATGAGGTTATAGGCGTTCGGCATTCTTTTGATATCGATTTTTTTATAAAAAAGAGGCTTTTTGTTTAAAAATTCAAATACGTTTATTTTATTTGTTATTTTTTTCATTTTCCATTATCCATTTTCCACTATCCACTACCCACTTTTCACTTCATCCATACACACTTTATTCCTGCCGTTTCTTTTTGCAAAATAGAGTCTTTTATCGGCTAATTTGATAATTTCATCGCTTGAGTTTGTTTCGCTTCTTTGGGCAACTCCGCCTGAGATGGTTACGTCAATTCTTGTATTTTTGTACATAAATTTCGTATTTTGAATAATAGAGCGTATTTTTTCGGCAAAATGAAAAGCGCTTTTTTTATCTTTATCCGGTAAAACGGCTACAAATTCTTCTCCTCCGTATCTTCCTATAATATCTATATCTCTTGTGTATCTTTTAAAAAGCATTCCGAGTGATCTTAATATGGTATCACCTGCTTCATGCCCGTATGTGTCGTTTATTTGTTTGAAATGATCTATATCAAAAAATACTATTGAATAATCGGTTTTGTCTCTTTTATATTTTGATTCTTGTTTTTTAATTTCTTCCATAATTGCTTTTTTGTTAGCGATATTTGTCAAATAATCAGTTTTAACTTCTTTGCTTAATTGTTTTACTTCACTTTCTAAAAAAGCAACTTTTTTTCTTAAATTTTGAATTTCGTCGTTTTCTTTTTTTACATCTTCTTTAAAATCGCTTATTTCTTTATCAATAGATGTAGCAAGGGTTAGTAATTTTTCTTTTATAGTTTCAAAATTCTCTTCATCTTTTCTCCAATTTTGAAGCTCGGTTGCAATTTTTTTAATTTCCTGTGAAGAGCCGTCCGTTTTTTTAAGAACTTTTAGGATTTTTACGGAAAGTCTCTCGGCTATTCGGTCTAAATCTTTTAGTTTTCTTTTCAATTCTTTTTTGTCAAGTTTTATTCTTTTTTGTGTTAAAATTTTTAAATCTTCTGCAAATGCGTTGCTTAATATAAACGAATTATCTTCTTTTATTTGTTTTTTTAACATTGCTATTTCATCATTCATAAAAGGAGCATAACTTGGAGTTAGGGTTTGTATTAACGAATCTACCAAAAATTCCAAATCCGGTTTATCGGATATTTTTCGTATTAAAGCTTCAATAACATCTAAAGCATCTTCGCTTTTTATACCGGCAATTCTTGCACCTTTTTTTACGATAGAAGAATCGAATTCGCTTAAAAATTCAAACCATTCGTTTCTTAGTTTGTTAAACTTTTCTTTTTCCATATGATGTTTTAAAAAATCAAGATGCTTTACGGCGATATTTTTAGACGTAATTATCGGAAGTGCGGCTAAGACGTCAAGGACTCTTTTAGTGTAATTAAAAAAATATTCCAAATTTCCTTTTTCTTTACTAGAATCTTCTCTATTTAAATAATTTATTAAAAACACCACTAAATCGTCTATATTTTTAATGTTATAATTTTTAGCTATTAACTGATGTTTTTTGTCCAGCTTTATTAAATATTCGGCTACTTTGTTGCAATCTTTAATTATTACTTTCGCTTTTTTCGCCTCTTGACAAAACACTTTTGCATATTCATCGGGCGTAAAAATATATCCGCTTTCTTTGAAATGAGCAAGTGCTTTTTTTGATATTTCTTTAATTGCCATTTTTTACTCCGTCTTTCGTAATTTCCGCAAGCAGTTTATTTAATGCGTTAATTGCGGCAAGTTTGAATGCGTTAAATTTTGTTTGGTCGTTAATAATACTGTTTGCCGAAACGGCGAAATCGTAATTGCCGCTAACGGTATATTTATGTTTTTTGGAATGTTTGTCTATTACTAAGGCTTTTAATTTAACGGCACTTCTATAAAGAATAGGAAATCCGTTTTCGTCGTAATCAAGCGGGTCAAGAGAAGAAGATTTTGTTGATAAAATAATCGTAGTATTTGCTTTTTGGGTTGATAAATTTGCAGAAAATACCGAATATACGGCGTCATTTAAAGCGTCTTTTAAAAAAGTGCTTTCTCTTGGAGTTTTTGGAGAAATTTTAACTACCGCTTTAATATCTTTGCCGATTATATTGTCTATATATACCGAGCTTGGTTTGTATCCGCAACCTAAAATAGTGAAAAGTGAAAAGTGAAAAGTGAAAAGAAAAAAAATTTTTTTCAAGGTTATCCTTTAACTACGATATTTATAATTCTACCCGGGACGAATATTTCTTTTATTATTTCTTTTCCATTTATATATTTTGCAACAGCTTTTTTAGCTTTTGTTAATATTTCGTTTTTGTCGGCATCGGTGCTAACGCTTATTTCCGCTCTTTTTTTACCGTTTACGCTTACGGGATAGTTTATTTCATCTTGTTTAAGCGCATCTTCGTCTATTGCTATTTCTTTGAAATTGTTTCGATTAAACAGCTCTTCGCTTAATTCACTCGTTACATGCGGAATAATAGGTTCGAGAATATTTAGTATAATCCAATATCCTTCGGTAAATATATCTTTATTATCAATCTTATTTAAAGCGTTTAAACTCTCCATCGCACTCGCTATTAGCGTATTGAAAGCAAACGTTTTTTCGTATGTTTCTTTGCTTCTTTTAAGTGTTAAATAAACTTTTCTTCTCGCTTCTTTTTCTTCTTTTGAAAGGTTTGAAGTGTCGATTTTCGGTATTGTATCGGTTTTGTATGCTTTTTTGGCGTTTAAATAGAGTCTGTTTATAAATCTATACGCTCCCTCGACGGCACTATCACTCCATTCAAGTTCAGCCTCCGGAGGTGCCGCAAATAAAATAAAAAGCCTTGCCGTATCGGCACCGTATTTTGCGACTATTTCGTCGGGATCCACCACGTTTCCTTTAGATTTGCTCATTTTTGAGCCGTCTTTAAGAACCATTCCTTGAGTTAAAAGTTTGCTAAAAGGCTCGTCAATATCCAAATATCCAAGGTCTCTAAGTGCTTTTGTAAAAAATCTTGCATACAATAGGTGCAATATCGCATGCTCTATTCCGCCTATATATTGATCGACGGGGGCAAAATAATGCACATCTTCTTTTCTAAACGCAACGTCTTTATGTTTATGAAAATCGCTCGTAAACCTAAATTGATACCAGCTACTTTGAACGAACGTATCCATCGTATCAGTTTCGCGCTCTGCCTTGCCTCCGCACTTAGGACAAACGGTATGTTTCCAAGTAGGATGAGTTTCAAGAGGATTTCCGCTTCCGGTTATTTCCACATCATCCGGAAGAGTTATAGGTAAATTTTCTAATTTCTCAGGAACGATACCGCAATTTGGACATTTAACAAACGGCAAAGGCGCTCCCCAATATCTTTGGCGACTAATTCCCCAATCTCTTAGTCTATAATTTATCTCTTTTTTTCCTATTTTGAGTTCTTCCATTTTTTTGGTAATGGCAATTTTGGCTTCGGTGTTTTTCATTCCCGTAAATTCTTCACTGTTAATTAATATTCCCTCATCCGTGTAAGCTTTAGAGGTGTCTAATTCTTCGTTTTCTGGTTTTATTACCCATTTGATTGGCAAGTTAAATTGTGTAGCAAATTCAAAATCCCTTTCGTCATGCGCCGGAACCGCCATTACCGCACCGCTTCCGTATTCCACAAGCACGAAATTGGCAAGCCATACGGGAACTTTTTGTTGTGTTAGCGGATGAATAACGTCTATTCCAAGATATATTCCATCTTTACCCATAGCTTGTCTGTCTTTTGGAAGTATACTTCTTATGTGTTTTATTTTTTCCTCCGTTTGTTTGTCGAATAAATTGTTTTTGAGCATATAATCGACTATCGGATGCTCTGGTGCTAAAGCCGAATAAGTGACGCCGTAAATAGTGTCCGCTCTTGTTGTAAATACCGTAAAACCGTCAAAATGATCGTTTAATTTTGCTTTGCTTTCGCTTGAGAGTGAAAATTTAAATTTAAGCCCCGTTGATTTTCCTATCCAGTTTTTCTGCATAGTTAAAACTCTATTTGGCCAGTTTCCTTTTAGTTTTTCGTCGATATCTTTAAGTAGTTCCTCGGCGTATTTTGTAATTTTGATATACCATCCGGGAAGCTCTTTAATTTCAATGGGACTATCGCATCTCCAACAACACCCCTCAATTACCTGCTCGTTTGCCAAAACCGTATGACAAGTTTGACACCAATTCACTTTTTGAGTGCGTCTTTCAAGTAACCCTGCTTCGAACATTTTAATAATAAACTCTTGCTCCCATCTCGTGTATTCGGGATCGCTTGTTGCAAATTCGCGCGTTTTACTAAATGAAAGCCCTAAGTTTTTAAGTTCATCTCTCATATAATCGATGTTTTCATAAGTCCATTTTTTCGGATGAGTTTTGTTTTTGATAGCGGCGTTTTCGGCAGGCATTCCGAAACTATCCCACCCGATAGGATGTAAAACGTTAAAACCTTTTTTTCTATAATACCTTGCAATTGCATCACCAATTGAATAGTTTCTGACATGTCCCATATGAATTCTTCCGCTTGGATACGGAAACATCGAAAGAATATATTTTTTCGGCAGTTTATAATCGCCTTTTGGTTCGAACGCTTTTTCTTTATCCCAAATATCTTGCCACTTTTTTTCTATTACCGACGGTTTGTATTCTCTCATTTGTTTTACCTCCTCTTTTTAAGCTAAAAGCTATATAAATTTACACATTTTAGTGTAGATTGAACTTAAAGCACAAAGCGAAAAGCTCAAAGCTTATTTTTGTATTATTAAATATAGAATTTTTCAAAATTTTTCGTTATTATACAATCATAATAAAAAAGTTATATTAATTTGGGAGTGGGACTTTAGTCCCACCGGTGAGGTTAAAACCTCACTTCCATAAAACACAAACTTATTTATCAATGTGGTATAACAATAAAATTACAAAAAAACTGCTTAAAAAGCAGTTTAAAAAAGCTTTCAGCTTTAGGCTTTTAGCTTTGAGCGTTTGCGTAAGCAAACAATTATATAATTCCGTATTTATGGAAAATTTTTGCTGCTTCCGAATCTTTTGCCAAAACTTCATTTATTGCTTTTATTATTTTTTCCATATAATCTTTATCGACTTTTTTCATATCGATTTCTTGAATATATCTTTCTTTTTTTTCACACTCTATTCTTATTTCGGATTTTGCTTTTTCGACCACCGTTCTTCTATCCCACATCATAAATCCGATAAGTCCGAAAATACCGGCTACTAATGCAATCATTAAGTTTTCAATAAATTCGAATCTTCTATTCATGTCCTCAAATCGTTTATCAATAGCTTCAAATCTTTTGTTAAAATTATCATTCATCATTTCAAATCGTTTATCGACAGCATCAAATCTTTTGTTAAAATTATCATTCATCATTTCAAATCGTTTATCAATTGCATCAAATTTTATTTCCATTTCTTTTTTTAACAATTCATATTTTTTATCCAAATCATTAAGTTTATTCATAATGTCTTCATTCGTTACTTTTGCGTTAAGCATAAAAACACTCAATAATATCATTAAAATCGCTCTCATTTTCTTTCCTTTTAATCTAAAATCTCAATCCTAAAACCTAAAGCCTATATCCTATCATTCCCAATCCGATTTTATTTTTGCAAGTTCTATAAAGCTTAATATTAACGTTACGGTGTTTGCTATAGTCGCACCTATTGCCATAGCATATGCCGCCGATATATCGTTTTTTACTTCAAGATAAATAAAAGCGGGGATTAAGTGCAAATCAGCCACAAGACTCGCCGCAAAAAGTTCGGCTGCGAATATGTTTTTTACCCCGATTTTCAAAACGGTCGAAATAAGGTTTAAACTAAGAGCGATAAAAAGTGCAACTTTATCATGGTTATACAAAAACCCCGCAACACTCGTTAAACTCATAAGCTGAAAAAAGACGTAAATTACTTTACCCCAATCCATAAGAATCCTTTCATAAGATTAAAATGTGAAATTGTGAAAATGGTGAAAATGGTGAAAATGGTTTTTGGTTTAAAATTTTCAATTCTCAATTTTCCCTTTGCACCCCAAAAAATCTGACGATTTTTCGAGGACCCCGCCTCTTGCACCCCAAAAAATCTGACGATTTTTCGGGGACCCCGCCTCTTGCACCCCAAAAAATCTGACGATTTTTCGGGGACCCCGCCTCTTGCACCCCAAAAAATCTGACGATTTTTCGGGGACCCCGCCT